>PLZT01000665.1:1472-17306 GCA_003152255.1 Methylocystaceae bacterium
GTGTCGAAAGACCTGTTCTCCTGCTGCGTCGATCTCGGCTATCGGGCGCTGGACACCGCCGGCAACGCGCGCGAGACGCGCGACTGGGCGCGCGAGCGGAACATCAAGGGACCGCTGATCGTCGTCACCTCGAATTACCACATGCCGCGGGCGCTGACGGAACTGTCGGCGGCGATGCCCGGCGTCACGCTCTATCCGTTCCCGGTGGTCAGCGAACATGTGAACGTCGCCGACTGGACCCGCGACAAGAGCGTGCTGAGATTGCTCGTCCGCGAATATCTCAAATATCTGCGCGCGCTCGCGCGAACCAATTGGGAGCGCTTCGCTGGCGCCGACGCGGGCGGCGAGGACGAGGAGTCGTCGGCGGCGCCGCCGCGCGGGCGCTGGTCTTAATTTACGGCGGGGCCGGATTCCACCCGTCCGCGGAAAAAAGATCGCGCCAGGCCGGCAAGGCGCCGTCGCAAGGCAGCGAGGTCGCCTCGAAAATTGCCCGGGCGATGGCCCGCGCCAGCGTATCGGCGGCAATCATCCCGATCTCCGCGAGGTCGCGCGGCTCCGGCTGGCGGGCGCTTCGCGCCGTCGAGGCCGCGAAGACGATGTCGCCGTCGAGCGCGGCATGGCTCGGCCGAAGCGCATGGGCCATTCCGTCATGCGCCTGCACGGCGAGGCGCTTGGCCTGCGATTTGGTCAGCGGCGCGTCGGTGGCGACGATGGCGATTGTCGTGTTCTCCAGACGGTCGGTTTGCAGCCGCATATCGAGGGCCGAACTCGGAGCGGGCGTCGGCCAGCCGAGGCCGCCGAACTCGGCGCCGCGTTCGAACGGCGCGGCCCAGAAGTGCGGACCGTCGCCGATTGTCGCCTGCCCCAGGCTGTTGACCGCGACAATGGCCCCGACGCGATAACCATTGGATGTGACCGCGCTGGCGGAGCCCAGGCCGCCCTTCAGATTGGCCGTATTGGCGCCATGGCCCGCGCCGGCGACGCCAAGCCCGAACATGCGTCCGGCGTTGGTCGCGGCCTCGAAGCCCAACTCCCAATAGGGCGGCTTGCGTCCCCAGTTTTTGTCGCCGCCATTGAGCAGATCGAACAGGATCGCGCCCGGAACGATCGGCACGCGCGCGTCGCCGATCGCGAAGCCGCGCCCCTGCTCCCGCAGCGCCGCGAGAACGCCGCCCATCGCGTCGAGCCCAAAGGACGAGCCGCCCGAGAGCGCGAGCGCATCGATGCGCTCAACCGTCATCTCCGGCTCCAGCAAAGCCGTGTCGCGCACGCCCGGCGCGCCGCCGTGAATAGCGAGCGAGGCGACGGCGGGCTCGTCGAAAACGACGACCGTGACGCCCGAAGCCAGCCTGGCGTCCTCCGCATTGCCGACGGCGAGGCCGGGAACGTCGGTGATCAGATTGAGGATGCCAGGCATGCGTTAGCCCTCATGGTCGCGAAGCGGGTCGACGCGGATCGTTAAGTCGCTTTCGGCGCGTGGCGCCGGTAAAGCGCCTCGATCGTCTCGTTGGTGGCGTCCTCGGCGACTTGTCCGGGAAAATTTGTCATCACGACAACGCCGAGATCGTGATCGGGATCGACGATGATTTTCGCCAGATTCATGCTGTTGGAGCCATTATGGGTGAGCACCGGCCCGCTCGTCCAATCGAATTTCACCACGCCCCAGCCGAACGCATATTGACCCTCTTTCGGCGTCCCCGGCCTGGAGCTGGCCAGTTTGGCGACGGTGATCCTTGGACGATAAAGCGCCGCGAGCGTGTCCGGCTTCACCAGCGGGGGGCCGCGCTTGCCGCGTCCCGCGTTCCAGCCGGCCCAGGCGGCGAAATCGAGAACCGACATATGCGCGGAGCCGGCGGGACCGACCACCGGCGGCGCATCGGCGGCGGGGCCCCAGGGCATCGGCGTGATCACGCCCTTGTCGCTGACGTCATGGCCGACCGGCGCGTCGAGCTTGCCCGTGCTGGCCTGCGGGCCAAGGCCGGCCGACGCGAGCCCCAGCGGCGCGTAGATGCGCGTCGTGATCAGCTCTTCCCAGGAAATTCCGGCGACCTTTTCCAGCATCGCGCCGACGGTGATATAACCGAGATTGGCGTAATGGAAGGCCGCCCCTGGCGGCGTCGAGGGCGCATGGGATTTCCAGGCGGACAGCAAACGCAGGCGTAGCGCCGGCAAATTATAGTGAAACGCGTCCGGGCTGTAATAGAGCTTGATGATAGCGTTCGTGTCGGACGGAATTCCGCTCGTATGCGACAGCAGCTGCTCCAGCGTGACCGCGGCAAGACGGCGGTTGAGGCCGGGAAGCTCCGCGCCGAGCACATCGCCAATGGTCGAGGTCCACTGTAGCTTGCCCTCGTCCACCATCATGCCGGCGAGCGTCGCGGTCATCGCCTTGGTGTCGGAGCCGAGGTGAAAGCGATCGCCGATCGTCACCTTCACGGCGCTTCCAAGCGCGCGCACGCCCACGGCGCCGGAGGCGACAATCTTCCCGTCCTTCACCACGGCGGCGGCCAGGGCCGGGAGACCATGCTTTGCGCGCGTCTGCTCGAGTTCGTCGTTCAAACCGGGAGCTTGCTCCAATGCGAAGGAGGGAGCGGGCGCGAAGGCGAGTAAAAATGAAGCGAGGCAGGACCGACGATGGATCATCTGGCGTTCCCAATCTGAAACAGCGACGAAAAATCTTGATGGCGAGGCCGGCGCGGGAACTATGACGGCGCGACGCGCGAAGAGTCAACGCACCCCGCTTGAGTTGAAGCCGCACGCGGGAATCACGATCCGCCAAGGGCGGCGCGCGTCATTCCATTTTCGCGGCGACGGGTTAGACTGACGCGGTTTTTACAAAGCATAAGGGAAAGTCCGATGAAGCCTCCGATGAAACGCATTATCGTTTGCTGCGACGGCACCTGGAACGACGCCGACACGCAAACCGCCGCGACCAATGTCGCGCTGATGGCCCGGTCGATCCATGCCTATCAGGACACGGGCGGCGTCCTGCAAGTCGCGCTCTATCTTCGCGGCGTCGGCACGACGGGACTGCATTTCGAGACCGTATTCGACGGGGCGACCGGCCACGGCATCGCCGACAACATCCTTGCCGCCTATATGTTCCTCGCGCAAAACTATTATCCCGGCGACGAGATCTTTCTGTTCGGCTTTTCGCGCGGGGCCTATACGGCGCGCAGCCTCGCCGGATTCATCGCGGCCTGCGGCGTGCTGAAGCGCCAGAAGCTCGGCGATCTGGTTCGGGCCTGGCAATACTACCGCGGTCCCGGCCCTCATTCGCCGCAAGACTTCGTACGGTTGAACCATTCCGATAGCCATGTCGACGCCACGATCAAATTCCTGGGCGTCTGGGACACGGTGGGCGCGCTCGGGATTCCCGGGTCGCTGTTCGCGAAGCTCGACAGGCAGCAGTACGGCTTTCTCAACACCGGTCCTTGCTCCGTGGTGAAGCACGGCTGTCACGCCATGGCGATCGAGGAGCATCGGGCGGAGTTCACGCCGACGCCGTGGACGGGGACGGCGCCGGCGGGCGTTCGCATCGAGCAAGTGTGGTTCGCCGGCGCGCATTCCGATGTCGGCGGTGGCTACGCCACGCGCTCCTTGGCCGACATTCCACTGGTTTGGATGGCGAAAAAAGCCGGGGAAGAAGGGCTGGCGCTCGACTGGTCCTGCCTGCCCGATCCGAACAACCTCGATCCCCTCGCGCCAAATCACGACTCGCGCACCCTCGTCTTCGCGGCGGACCGCATAAGGCCGACATGGCGTGTGATCCGGGCGCAATTCGGCGGCGGCGCGTTCGACGAGTCGCTGCTCGATCACTTGCGCGATCACGTCTACGCGCCGGTCGACGAGCACGGAAAGCCGCTCGCCGCCATCAACGAGTCGATCCACGCGAGCGTCATCCAGCGCTACGGAAAAGCGGCGCTCGCCTGCGCGGACGACGCGACCGGGGACAGCAGGCAAGAAGACTGGCGGCCCAAAAATCTGACGCCATTCTTCGACGGCAATGGAGCCTTGAAGCCGGGAATCCCGGTTTCGGCCTGATGGCTCAAGGCGCCACCGCTTGTTATCGCCCGGTCCGGCGCCGTAAAAGGCGTCTCCCCCTCGACAAAACGAGCCCGCCTCATGCTCTTCCTGCGCTCCCTGGTGTTTCAGATCGTCTATTACGTCAATCTGGCCTTTTGGATGACTCTCTGGCTGCCGGCGCTGGTGCTGCCTCGGCAGGCGACGCTGGAGCTGGGGCGCCAATGGGGCCGCACCTCCTTGTGGTGGCTCGAGGTCATCTGCGGCGTCCGCCACGAGTTTCGCGGGCTGGAGAATATTCCAAAAGGCGCGGTCATCGTCGCCTGCAAGCATCAGTCGGTGTGGGAGACCTTCACCCTGCCGCTGCTGTTTTCGGACTTCTTCTTCATCCTCAAGCGCGAACTGATCTACATCCCGTTCTTTGGCTGGTATCTTCTGTCGGCCGAGCAGGTCGCGGTGGACCGCGCCAAGGGCGGCAAGCTCATGCCGCGCCTCAACGCCGAGGTGACCGCCAAATTCGCGCAGGGACGGCAGTTCTTCATTTTTCCGGAGGGCACGCGCCGCCCGGCCGGCGCGCCGCCCGAATATAAATTCGGCGTCGCGCTGTTCTATGCGGCGACCGGGGCGAAGGTCGTGCCGGTCGCGCTGAATTCCGGCCTGTTCTGGGCGCGGCGCGCCTTTCTGATTCGGCCGGGCACCGTCGTGCTGGAATTTCTGCCGGCGATCGAGCCCGGCATGGACACGCGCGACTTCTTCACAACTTTGCAGCAACGCATGGAGGCCGCGACCGACCGGCTTATCGACGAAGCCGTCGCCAAAGATCCCTCGCTCGCGCCGATCGTCGAAGCGAATCGCAAGCTGCCGCCGAAGTCCAAGACGAAGGAGCCGCTAAAATCGTGAGCCGCTCGCGCGCGCCATCAACTCAACGCGCGCCAGCGGATATTCCGCCTCGATGATATAGGGTCCGCCGCCCACCGAATCGCGCGAGGAATAAAGCACGAAGCGCGTCGCCTCGAATTTCAGCGACGGGAAATAGCCGCGCGCGCCGAGATAGGCGGCGACCGCCGAAGGCGCCGCGCCGCGCAGCCGCGCCAGCGTCACATGCGGCGTATATTTGCGCGGCTCCGGCGGCGCGCCAAGGCGGCGCAGCAGCCGCTCCTGCTCGGCCTGCAGCTCCATCAGCGCCGGCTCCGGCCGCGCCCGAACGACGATGGCGCGCGGCTTGTCGCCGCCAAAGGAGGTGAGTTCGTCGAGCGCGACCGTGAACGGCGGGCGGCGAATGGCGTAGAGCGCATGAGCCACGTCCTGGGCGACGCGCTCGTCCACGTCGCCGATGAAGCGCAAGGTGATGTGGTAGTATTCGGCGTCGATCCAGCGCGCGCCATTGAGGCCGCCGCGCAAGCGAGCGAGGCTCTGCGCCACGGAAGAAGGAATTTCGAGGGCCGTGAACAATCTGGGCATGTGCTCCTCCATTCCGTGAGCCCGCGCTAATGCGGGGCTTGCCGCTCCCGCGCGTTTTTGAGACGCGCCAGACTTTGTTCCACGAGGGGCGCGATTCCGCTCGCGATGCGCGCGGCGCCATCGGCGTTGGGATGCAGCCCGTCGGGCAGAACGAGCGCCTTGTCGCCGGCGACTCCACTCAGGAAAAACGGATAAAGCGGCAGGCCGCGCCGCGCCGCGAGATCGGGAAACACCGCGTCGAACCGCGCTTTGTAGTCCGGCCCGAAATTGCCGCTCGCGACCATGCCCGCGAGCAGGATGGCGACTTTGCGGGCCTCTATTTCCGTGACGATCTTGTCGAGGTTGGCGCTCGTGACCTTCGGGTCGACGCCGCGCAGCATGTCGTTGGCGCCAAGCTCCAGAATCACGAGATCGGCGCCTTCGCCGAGCGCGAAATCCGCGCGAGCGAGCCCGGCCGCCGTCGTCTCGCCGGAGACTCCGGCGTTGACGACCGTGGCGTCGAATCCATCCGCGCGCAGCCGCCGCTCCAGTTGCGCGGGAAAAGCGGCGTCAGCCGGCAGCATGAAGCCCGCCGTGAGACTGTCGCCAAAGGCGAGGACGCGCAACGGTTCGGCGCGGGCGGGGACGGGAACGATACAGCCGAGGAGCAATGCGAGTAGCGAAGCGCCGCGCGCCACCCTCCCCTTGAGGGGGAGGGTCGAACTGCGAAGCAGTTCGTGGTGGGGTGGAGCAAAGCCCCAAGACCGCGGGCGCACCCCACCCCGCGCTTTCAGCGCGACCCTCTCCCTCAAGGGGAGGGTGAGGGGGGCCGCAAACATTGAGCGAAACCGCGACATTACTTGGAACCGCGCCAATAACGCGCGATAAGGGCGCTCGAACGGCGTCGCCCCTCGGGGCGTTTTGGACGAGGCCCTTTCCGTGTCGCAGCCCGTAATCGAACTCATCGGTATCGACCTCACGCTCGGCGCCGGCCCGGCGCGGGTTCATGTTCTCAAAAATTTGTCCCTAAACATAGCGCGCGGTGAGACGATCGGCCTCATTGGCCCCTCCGGCTCGGGGAAATCCACACTTTTGATGACTCTCGCCGGTCTGGAGCGGCCCGACGCCGGCTCCGCCCGCGTCGACGGGCGCGATCTGACAAAGCTCGACGAGGATTCGCTGGCGCGTTTTCGTGGCGAGAATATAGGCATCGTGTTCCAGTCCTTCCAGCTCATCCCGACCATGACCGCGCTCGAAAATGTCGCGGCGCCGCTTGAACTCGCCGGCCGCCGCGACGCTTTTTCGCGCGCCGCCGAGGAGTTGGCGGCGGTGGGTCTTGGCGAGCGCCTGTCGCATTATCCACGCCAACTTTCCGGCGGCGAGCAGCAGCGCGTCGCGCTGGCGCGGGCGCTCGCTCCCGATCCACTGATTCTGGCGGCGGACGAGCCCACTGGCAATCTTGATTCGGACACGGGCGCCGGCATCATCGACCTCATCTTCGAGCAAAAGAACCGGCGCGGCTCGACGCTGGTGTTGGTGACGCATGACGCCAGCCTCGCGGCGCGCTGCGACCGCGTGGTGCGCCTGCGCTCCGGCCGAATCGATACGCAAGGCTAGGAACAGCATATGACCGTCGCGCGACGCGGCTTTCTGGACAAGCTTCCATTGGCGCCGCGCTTCGCTCTGCGCGATCTTCTCGGCGACCCCCGGGGCTTTGGCGTCTTCATCGCCTGCATCGTGATCGGCGTCGCCGCGATTTCCGGCGTCAACGGCCTCTCGCGCGCGCTCTCGCAAGGGCTCGCGAAAGAGGGGCGCACGATTCTCGGCGGCGACATCTCCTTCAACCTCTCCCATCGCGAGCTTGAGCCGCGAGAGCGCGCCTGGCTCGAACAGCGCGGCCGCGTCGACGAGATCGCGCTGATGCGCGCGATGGCGCAACGTGAAGCAGCGACGACGCCGGACGGCGCCGATCCCGCGCTGGTGGAGCTGAAGACCGTCGATCCAAGCGTCTACCCCGTCTTCGGCTCCTTGGAGATAGAGCCGCGGGAACCCGTCGCGCGAATGCTGGCGTTGCGAGGGGGCGTCTTCGGCCTTATCGCCGATCCGTTGCTGATCGCGCGGCTCGACGCGAAAATCGGCGATCTCCTGACCATCGGCGCCGCGCGATTCGAAGTCCGCGCGATCCTCCGCGGCGAGCCGGACAAGCTTTCCGGGGGCGTCGGCTTTGGCTCTCGCGTGCTGATTTCCTTCGACGCGCTCAAGGCCACCGGCCTCGTTCAGCCGGGAACCATCGTGCGCTACATCGCGCGCCTCGCGCTGCCGGGCAATCCGAGCGAAGAGGAGGTCGCGGCCGTCGCCGACGCGTCGGGAGCGGCCTTTCCGCTGGCCGGCTGGGACATTCGCAAGCGCGACGCGGCGTCGCCGCAGTTCTCGCGCAATCTCGAACGCTTCTCGCAGTTGTTGACGCTGGTGGCGCTCACCGCATTGGTCGCCGGCGGCGCCGGAGTCGCCAACGCGGTGCGCGGGCTGATCGAACGCAAGCGCGCCGCCTTCGCGGTGCTGAAGGCGCTGGGGGCGCCGGCGACGCGCGTCTTCGCCATCGCGATGACGCAGGTGCTGCTGATGGCGACGCTGGCGATCTGCCTTGGCTTAGGGATAGGCGCGGCGATTCCATATCTCGCCGGCGCGGCGCTGGAGCGCGTCATCGAACTTCCCGTCGTCGTGGGAATGGACTATGCGGGCCTCGCCATTGGCGCGCTTTATGGCCTGCTGGTCACGCTGGTTTTTTCGCTCGGGCCGCTGGGCGACGCGCATGGCGTTCCCGTGGCGGCGTTGCTGCGCGGCGACGCGGAATCCTCGCGCGAAAAAGGCCCGTTGCGCTATCGCGTCGCGGGCTTGAGCGCGATGCTGGCGCTCGTCGCGACCGTGCTGCTCTCGGCCAGCGACAAAAGACTCGCGGCTTATTTTCTCGCCGCCGTGCTGGCGGCCTTTCTGCTGCTGCGCGGCGTCGCCTTCGCCGCGACATGGGCGGCGCGCAAACTGCCGCGGGCGAAGGACGCGCGGCTGCGTCTCGCCCAGAGCAACATCGCGCGGCCGGGAAGTCTGGCGCCGGCGCTGATCCTGTCGATCGGCGTCACGGTGTCGCTGCTGGTCGCGCTGGCGCTCGTCGAAGGCGCGATCCACGCGGAGCTGGCGCGCTCGGGCACGGGCGAAATCCCGCGCTTTTATTTCATCGACGTGCCGCGCGACGAGTCAGCCGCCTTCGAGAGCTTCCTCGCCCAGCAAGTCCCGGCGTCGAGCGTAAATCACGTGCCGATGATGCGCGGGCGCATCGTCGCGGTGAAGGGTGCGCGGGTCGAGACGCTGCATGTCGGCGAGGACGCGGCCTGGGCGCTCGACGGCGACCGCGGCGTCACCTTCGCCGCGCGGGTTCCGCAAGGCGCGCGGATCATCGAGGGCGAATGGTGGGACGCGGATACGAAGGCGCCGCTGGTCTCGCTGGAAGCGAAGGTGGCGAAGGGTTTGGGGCTCGGCATCGGCGACGAGATCACGGTCAATGTTCTCGGCCGCGAAATCACCGCGCGCGTCGCCAATCTGCGGCGCGTCGAATGGCGCAGCTACGCCATTAATTTCGTGATGGTGTTTTCACCCGCCGCGTTCCAGGGCGCGCCCTACTCCGAACTGTTCACCATCGGCTACGACGCCGCAAACGCCGACGCGCTGGACGCGGGTTTGGCGCGCGAGACCGCGAAGCGTTTCCCGATGGTCGCCTCGGTGCGGGTCAAGGACGCGCTGGAGGCCGTCGACAAGATCGCCGGGCAATTGGCGCTGGCCGCGCGCGCGGCGGCGGGCGTCGCCGTCGTCACCGCCTTGCTGGCGCTCGGCAGCGCGATCGCCGCCGGCCAGCGCACGCGCCAGCACGACGCCATCGTGCTCAAGACGCTGGGCGCGACGCGGCCCTGGCTGATGACCGCCTATGCGTTCGAGTTCGGCGCGCTGGCGCTGGTCGCCTGCCTGTTCGCGGTCGTCGCGGGCGCGGCGGCGGCTTTTGGAATCGTGGAAGGGCTGATGAAGATGAGCTTCGTGTTCCTGCCGGGAACGGTGGCGGCGACGGCGCTCGCGGCCCTCGCCGCGACAATGCTGCTCGGCCTCGCGGGGACGTGGCGCGTGCTGGCGCGCAAGCCCGGGCCGGAGTTGCGGAGCTTGTAAGGGGCGCGTTTTGAGCGCGATGAAATCCGGTTATGTAGCTTTCTCGAAACGAATGGACGACGTCATGGTCGCAACACGACTGGCCGCGGCGCCTCACGATCCCATCCTGACTCGTTTCCGCGCCGCCCTCGACGAACTCTATGACGGGCGGCTGGAACGCACCCCCGATAAAACGCAACCTATATATTAATAATTATTCGCTTTTGGCCGAAGGCTGTCAATGCGCGCCGCCGAGCTCGTCGGAAGTCTCGTTCGGGGAAGCGCTTCCCACCCGCTCAACGCAGGCGCCGACTCAGCGCTCGCCGCCCGATTCCATTGCCCGCGTTCGAGAAAAGCGTCGACGATCGGCAGGAATCGACGCTTGAACGCAGAGAAACGAAAATGCTCATGCCAACGCGCCCGACCCGTCGCGCCCATTTGGCGCACGAGGCTCGGGCTGGAGAGGAGTTCGACGAGCCGATCGCCCAGTTCGCCGGGACGGTCGAGCGACACGTTATAGCCCGTTTCGCCGTCGACATTGACCTCCTGTCCCGCGTCGTGGATGGAGGCGATCACCGGCACGCCGTAACGCATGGCCTCGATATAAACCAGGCCAAAGCCCTCGCCGCGGCTCGGCATGGCGAACACATGCGCGCGCCGCCACAGCGCGACCATATCCTCCTCGGGCACGAAGCCGAGAAACTCGATGCTCTCCTTGGCGGGCGACTCGGCGGCCAATTTCCGCAGCCGGCTCGCGTCCGGGCCGGCGCCCGCGATCACAAGCCGCGCGCCCTTGACGGCGGAGGCCACCTTCGCCCAGCAAGCGATGAGCTGGTCGTGCCCCTTGCAACGTCCGACTTCGAGACGGCCGACCACCAGAACCATCGGCTCGCCATCGAATTTCACTGGCTCGGGCGCGTCGTCCTCCGTCGTTCCCAGCCAGCAGACTTCGGCGCGGTCGAAGACCTTGTTGGTCAGCGCGGCGCGAGACCGCGTGAAATAGGTCTGGGTGAAGATCGTGTCGGCGTAGTTCGCCGCGCGAAGATAATCGGAACGCACATTGTCCCAAACTTCGATTCCGTGAACCCAAACGGCGTAGGGGCGCCGCAGACGCGCGAGATTGCAATGCGCCCGCGCGATGCCGAGATGGGTGTACATGAAATGCGTGTAGCGGTCGTTCGGTTGCCAAAGCGCCGCGGCGAACCGCAACCGGCTGCCGGCGCAGGCGAGAAGAGTTTTGCCCAGTTCGCTTTCGATCTTCGACTCGTTGAGCGACAGGAGCGAATAGTCCTTCCCCGCGTCGGTGAGGACATGCGAGACAAGTCTACCCACGCGGCTGACGCCGCCGCGATCGAGCGCGAAGGATTCCGAACCGAGGAGGATGTTCGGCCTGTTTTGATCGATAGAGGTCACCGATTCACCCTGCTTCTCGCGATTGCGCGACAACGGAAATTCTTGCTCGTCAACGCGACTTCTCGCACGTGAGCAACGCACCCCCCACCGGGATGCTTCGGACGCGGCCCGCGCGCGCCGCGATATCGATGCGCCCGGATGAACCAAGAATTGCAATGATCCCCCCGGACCGCGCAAACAAATAACGCTTCGCGCGCGACTGGGTCTTTCCGCCCGGTTGGCGGCAAACCCGTGTCGGGGAACCGCGTCAGCCATTCGAACGAGGCGACTTGTTTGCATTCTGGCGCATGAAAACGAAATTAACAAGTGATTCCCTCGGGCGGAACCGCGTAACGAGTGAACGGCTTGCAAGGAGAATGCGTTTTGATTCGAACCGTCCTTCTTGATGCAAGGAGGCTCGCGACACGGTCGAGGTCGTGGCGGGGTTCAGGCCCTCACGGCAAGCAAGGCCGGGATCATGGATCATGCTCGAGTCCGGGCCTGATCGTCGTGTCGACGCCATGCGGACGGAATCGCCCCGGTATTTTCGCGCGCGACGCGACGGCGGCGACGAAGCGACCCGCGCGCTTCGCCGCGAAAAAAGCCCGCGCCGCCATTGCCGTTCTGACACTTTTGTCGTCGCCGGCCATCGCCGGGCCGCCCTATATCACCGACGACCCCGAGCCCGTCGATTATCAGCGCTGGGAGTTCTACGCCTTCTCCCAGGGCGGGCGCGCGAATGGCGAGACCAGCGGCGTCGCGCCATCATGCGATTGCAACTACGGGATTCTGCCGGACGTTCAGCTGCATATTCAGCCGGGCGCCGCCTTTCGTCGCACGAGCGGCGCTTCGCCGGCGTGGGGACCTGGCGACACGGAGCTTGGCCTGAAATATCGATTCGTCGAACAGGACAAGACGAACGCCACGCCCTCCATCGCCTTCTACCCGCTGCTGGAGGCGCCGACGGGCGATCCAATGCGCGGGCTCGGCGCGGGGCGAACCCGCGCCCTGCTGCCGTTCTGGGGCCAAAAGGATTTTGGCGACTGGTCGACTTTTGGGGGTGGCGGCTATTGGATCAATCCCGGCCCCGGCGCCAAGAACTATTGGTTCGTAGGCTGGGTCTTGCAACGCAAGCTCACCGAGCAATTGGCGATCGGCGTCGAGCTGTTCCACCAGACGCCGAGCGAGATCGGCGGCTTTCAGTCGACAGGATTCAACGTCGGCGCGATCTATGATCTCAGCGAACATTTCCATCTGCTCGCCTCGGCCGGCAAGGGCCTTCAGCACGCGCGGGAAACCAACGCCTTCTCCTGGTATATCGGCCTGCAAATCACCGGCGTCGAGTAGCTTCTATTTCTTGCAGCCGCCGTCGATGTGTCGCGGCTCCGGCGCGTCCCAATCATTGGCGGGCAGATTGTCGTAGGGCGCCTTGAAACTCTCGCGAACCATGTGGAAGCCGGTCGACGCCGCCTTGCCCGGCGTAAAATCCACAATCCAGAAGTAATCGTAATTGCCCTCCGGCCAATCCTTCGGCGCGTCGGCGAATTTATCGAGATGCAGCAATTGCCGCAGCGTGACCTGTTCGTTCGGGAACTTCGCTTCGAGCTTCGTGTCGGCGATGTGTTTGTGCTCCCAGCTCATCACGATCGTTTTGCCGGCGTAGCGCGGATCGGTCAGTGCATCCTGGACGGCCTCGCGCGTGCGGCGGTTGAGTTCGACGTCTTTCAAATCCTTGTCGTCGCCCGGCGGCACGCTGTAGACGACCGCCGGCAGTTCCCAACTTTGCGCGGTCGGCGAAATCGTCTCGAGCGAGTGAATGGTGACGGCGAGAATCGCCGCCGGCTTCTCGCCCGCCGCGAACAAGGATTGCGCGGCGCCTTTGCCGAGAAACTGACCCGCCAGCGCCTCGGCGCGCCGCGAGCCGATCTCGCAGAGTTCGTGCTTAGTGAGCTTTTCGGCATGACGCAAAATAATGATCCGCGCCGGCTCGGCGACGGCGGATGAGGACAGCGACGCGGCCACCGCAATCGCACAGCATCGCGGTAAAAGACCGCTCACGGTTTTGCTCCTTGGTTTTCGCCGTCCCTCCGCGCGTCCTAAACCGCGCCCTCATGCGCGTCCTTGCGCGTTTTTGCGCGCACCCTGAGCTTGGCCACGCGGCGGGGGTCGGCGTCGAGAATCTCGAACTCGTAGCCCTCCAGCGGCGCGGGGACGATCTCGCCGCGGATCGGCACGCGGCCGGCCAGAAAGGCCACCAGGCCGCCGAAAGTCGTGACCTCCTGCGGCGTGTCCTCCTCGCGGAAATCGACGCCGAGTTCTTGCGCGGCTTCGTCGAGATCGGCCTTGGCGTCGACCAGAAAATCGCCATTGGCGAGCCGCTCGATCGCCGGCCCCTCGTGGACGTCGTGCTCGTCCTCGATGTCGCCGACGATCAATTCGACAATATCCTCAATCGAAACAAGGCCATCGGTGCCGCCATATTCGTCGATGACCAGCGCCATATGCGTGCGCGTCGCCTGCATCCGCACCAGCAAATCGAGCGCCGGCATCGAGCGCGGCACGAACAGAACCGGGCGCAAAACATCGGCGGTCTCGAGCAGCGCGCCGAAGTCGATCGAGGCGATGGCGGGCTCTTGCGGCGCGCCGGTTTCGCGAGATTTTTCCGCGCATTGCGCGAGGTAGTCGACGAAATCGCGGATGTGCAGCATGCCGCGCGGATCGTCCAGCGTCTCGCCGTAAACCGGCAGCCGCGAATGGCCGTTGGCGCGAAATACCCTGAGCACCTCGCGCAACGTCGCGCTCGCGGGAACGGCGATAATGTCGGCGCGCGGAATCATGGCGTCCGCGACGCGCAACTCATGCAGGCCCAACACATTTTTGAGCAGCGCGCGCTCTTGCGGCGTCACGTCGCCGGCGGTTTCCTCCAGCGCGACCTCGATATCCTCGCGCACCGAGGCCGGCGCGAGGCCCAGCATCACCCGTAACCGCTCAAAAAGATTGGTTTTTGGCGTATCGCCAGCGCGATCTTGCGCCAGCAATTGCGTCTCGCCGCTTTCAATTTTCGCCGACATGGCCCTTCGTCGATCCTATGCCCTCGGCGCCGTCAATCGGCCGCGTCCCGTCGTAAGGGTCTATTATTCCAAGCGTTTCCGCCACGCGCCGCTCCAACGCCTCCATGGCCTCGGCCTCGGCGGGGGTCTCGTGATCATAGCCGATCAGATGCAAAAAGCCATGGATGATCATATGCGAAGCGTGATCGGCCAGGCTTTTGTCTTGCTCCCGCGCCTCGCGCGCGACGGTCTCGAAGGCGATCACAATGTCGCCGAGCAGCGGCTTTGTCGCCAGCGCGCCGGGGGTCGGGAAGGAGAGCACATTGGTCGGCTTGTCCTGCCCGCGCCATGTCGCGTTGAGGCCGCGTATTTCCGCGTCGTCGCAAAAGACGATGCACAACTCGCTGTCTTTCGCCAGCCGCGCGCCGGCGACCAGGGCGCTTTGCTCCACGGCGCGCGCGGCGAGGTCTTCGAGGCCGGGCAGCGCCTCCCAGGCGGCGGCGTTGACGACAATATCGACGGCGGGACTCATCTCACGCGCCACGCCTGCGCTCGCGCGCGGCCTTCTCATAGGCGCCGACGATCTGCCGAACGAGATCGTGACGCACGACGTCGCCCTCGGCGAATTTGACATGGCCGATCGTGTCGAACTCCGAGAGCAGGCCGATGGCTTCGCTAAGGCCAGACGTCTGCCCCGATGGCAGATCGGTTTGCGACGGATCGCCGGTCACGATCATGCGCGAGCCCTCGCCGAGGCGGGTCAAGAACATCTTCATCTGCATCGAGGTGGCGTTCTGCGCCTCATCGAGCAGCACGCAGGATTTGGTCAGCGTGCGCCCGCGCATGAAGGCGAGCGGGGCGACTTCGATCATGCCGGTCTGCATGCCACGCTCGACCATGCGCGCGTCCATGAAATCATGCAGCCCGTCGTATATCGGGCGCAAATAGGGATCGACCTTTTCGCGCATGTCGCCGGGCAGAAAGCCGAGCCGCTCGCCCGCCTCTACCGCCGGGCGCGACAGGATCAAACGCTCCACGACGCCCTGTTCCAGCAGCGACACCGCATGGCCGACGGCGAGCCAGGTCTTGCCGGTGCCGGCCGGTCCTTCCGCGAAGACGAGTTCGTGGCGCTTGAGCGCGCGCAAATAAAAATCCTGCGCGAGATTGCGGGCGCGCACCGGTCCGCGCTTGCGCGTGCCGATCTGCTCGAACACGCCGCGCCCCGGCTCGGCGTCGGGAAACAGGCTCTTTTGCCGGGCGGTTTCCTCGACCGCGCCGTCCACGTCGCCAAGCCCGACTTCCTGGCCAAGCTGCACCCGGCCGTAAAGAAGTTCCAGCACGCGGCGCGCGTGTTCGCAGGATTCCGTCGGCCCTTTCAGCATGACGTGATTGCCGCTGGCGACGCAGGCGACGCGCAGTCGCCGCGCGAGCTTGACGAGGTTCTGATCGAAGTGGCCGAACACTTGCGACGCATGGCGGTTGTCGTCGAAGGCCAAGGTGATCTCGGCGTCTTCTTCCGCCGCCTCGGAGCGCCCTTGCCGGGCGAAGCGCGCCACTTCCGTCATCCCTGCTCCTGACCTTGCACGATCTCGCCGCTGAGCGAATTGGAGCCGGCGGCGGTGATTTTCGCCGGCAAGACGCGGCCAACCAGTTCGGGAGGGCCGAACACATGCACCGGCTGCATATAGGGACTCTTGCCGGCGATCTGGCCGTTGTGACGGCCGGGTTTCTCGAACAGAAC
>PLZT01000665.1:17364-17691 GCA_003152255.1 Methylocystaceae bacterium
GACATCGGGCCGCGCCGCGCGCAGCCGCGCCACTATGTCGAGATAGTCGTGCGCGCGATGGCGGCGGTTCATCGCCTTGAGCACGCGGTCGGAGCCCGACTGCACCGGCAGATGCAGTTGCGGCATCAGCGCCGGCAGGTCGCGATGCGCCGCGATCAGGCTGTCGTCCATGTCGCCGGGATGGCTGGTGCTGTAGCGCAGCCGCGCGATGCCGGGAATGTCGGCGAGGCGATGCATCAGCCGGCCGAGCGTCGAGGCGCGGCCGCCCAAGTCCTCGCCGTGATAGGCGTTGACGTTCTGGCCGATCAGCGTGATCTCGCGGACGCC
>PLZT01000219.1 GCA_003152255.1 Methylocystaceae bacterium
TTCTCCCAGGAGCGCGACAGCCGCATCGCGCAATTGATGATCCCGACCATTGAATAGGTTTGCGGGTAGTTTCCCCACTGTTCCCCGGTTTCAATGTCGATGTCTTCGGACATCATCCCAAGTCGGTTGCGACATGCGAGCAATTGTTCGAAATATTCTCGCGCCTCCTCCGTCCGCCCCATGCGCGCCAAGACGTCGATGCGCCAAAACGAACAGGTGTTGAACGCCGTCTTTGGCGTCCCAAAATCGTCGGCGGCTTCATAGCGCAGGAGATGGGGGCCGCGCGCCAGGACATTCTCGATCTGATCCATGGTCGAGATCATTCGCGGATCGTTTGGTTCGATGAAGCCGACCTCGACCATCAACAATACGCCGGCGTCGAGATACTCGCCGTTGAACGAATCGACAAAAGCGCCTCGCTGCTGTGACCATGCCCGGCTCAAAATGGTGTCCTTCACCTGATCGGCCTTTTCCCGCCAATCCCGCGCGCGTTCCGGCTCGGCGATATAGTCGGCGATCAACGAAAGGCGATCGAGCGCCGCCCAACACATCACCGCCGAGGTCGTATGCACGGACGCCCGCGATCGCAGTTCCCACATGCCGGCGTCGGGCTTATCGAATAACGCAAGCGCGTGCCGCCCCATTTCTTCAAGGCGCAGAAAGTCCGTTCGCGTGGGTGGCGAAAGGAGGCGACGATCGACAAAGGCTTGGGCGACGCCCAGAATCACGTTGCCGTAGGTGTCGTGCTGGCGATGTTCATAGGCTTGATTGCCAATCCGAACCGGCCCCATGCCACGATATCCTGGCAGCGTCGTCACGATCCTCTCTTGGAGGAGCGATTCGCGGCCAAGGCCATAGACCGGTTGAAGGTGATCCTGCGTCGCGGAGGACACGACGTTCATCAACCAGGCGAAATAGTTCTCCATCTTACGCACGGCCGCGAGACGATTGAGCGCCCGCACGACAAAATAGGCGTCTCGCACCCAGCAGTACCGATAATCCCAGTTGCGTTGCGTGTCGGGAGCCTCGGGAATGCTTGTCGTCAGGGCGGCGACGATCGATCCCGTGGGTTCATAAGTGCAGAGCTTCAGCGTTATCGCGGCGCGAATGACGGCGTGCTGCCACTCGAAGGGTATGGCCAATCGATGCGCCCAATGCAGCCAATAGTCCCTCGTGCGGTTTTCGAACGTATGCGCGGTCTGCTCGACGCCTTCGGTCAAGGTTTCGTCCACGCTTAGAACGAGGTCGTACGGACGGCTAAGGTTGAACAGCGTCTCCTCGCGGACATAGTCAACGGGCGCGTTGGTGGTCAGGCGCAACGTCGCGTTGGAGCCAATATAGCGGATATGATGCGAGCCCCATGTCAGACTCGGCGCCGTCGCGCCATAGTCGAAGCGCGGACGCAGGCGAATTCGAATGCGTGGACTGCCAGAGAGCGGCGCGAGCCTCCGCACGAGCGTTTGCGGATTGAACGTCCGATCTCGCCACCAAAAGCGCGGCGCGAAATCCGTCACTCGGAGCGAACCCTGTTTGCCATGAAGAGTCGTCACAAGGATCGCGGTATTGCCGTCATAGTGTTGTTCGCTTTGCGTATGATCTTCGAGTTCGATCGCGAAAACGCCCGAGCCCTCCGCATCCGTCGGTACGCCGAGCAGGCAGTGAAACACTGGATCGCCATCGAAGCGTGGCGTGCAGCACCAGACGACGCGGGCGTCGCGGTCGATCAGGGCAGCGAAACAGCAATTGCCGACGACGCCAAGGTCGAGGTCGCTCATCTGACGGACTCCTCGCAACTGTTGTCGACGAGCCCGCTAAGCCAAGCGCGGAATTGACGAACGTCGTGCGCGCGAAATCGCGCGACCGACTCTCCGCCGCCGATCTTGATGGAAACGCCATTCCGAGCATTCACCACGGAAAACCCGGCCTCGTCGGTGATATCGTCGCCGGCAAAAATCGGTCTGCGCCCGAGGAAGGGAGATTCGGATAAGAACGCTTGGATCGCGCCGCCTTTGTCGCTGCCCCGTGCCATGATCTCGTAGACCATTTTCCCTTGAAGCAGACGCAGATCGGAACGTTTCTCGACGACGCCTTGAACAATGTCGCGGCAACGCCGTTCAAGCTCCGGGCGCAGGCGATAATGCAACGCTATCGCTCCCGGCTTTGGTTCGATCACCACGCCAACCTCATGGCCGATCGCCTTCTCAATGTCGAAAATAATCGACGAAATATCGGCCGTGTCGCGCGAATGGATGATTCCTCTGGCGTCGCGACGCTCCAATCCATGCACGCCAGCGACAGGCAAGACGAGCGGGCGCAGCAGCCTATCGACGACAGCAATTTCGCGACCCGAGACCATGGCTAGCGCGCCGCCGACCTTCTCCGACAACGTCTCCAGCAAACGCAGCGTGGAGCGGTCTACTTGAACCGAGTCGGGGTGAGCGACGAGCTCCGCGACGGTTCCGTCGAGGTCCAGGAAAATCGCATAGCGTTCGATGTCGTCGATGTTGGGCAGCATAACCTCCGTCATTGAGCCTCGGTCGCGCCAACATCGCGGAGTTGCGCTTGCCCGCGGCTTGGTTCCCGCTGTTCAACTCCCTCCCGCGCCTTCGGGCGCTTGAGCGCGTTGGCCAGAACCTAGCAGAGAAATTGGAGCACGAAGCGTGAATTTCAACCCGCGCCGAAGAATAGGACCGATCGACCACAAGCAATTGGTTCAGTGGCGTTCGCGCCTTCACTCCCACTGATGGGAGGGGGCGCCGCGCATCCTGAATTGGGGGAGGGTGGACGCTCACTTCGCCGTGGGAGAAATCGTCACCAGCGCGATTTTGTCGACGCCGCTGCAGGCGAGCGCCAGCCCCCCGGCAGGCGTTGCGACCATGTTGCGCACGACGCCGCCGCCAGATGGGATCGGCCATTGCTCGAAGCTCCGCGTCTTCGGATCGAAGCGCACGAGCATGTTTTGCTCGCTTCCGGTCTCCACGTACCAAATGTCATCGCCGAGCGCGGCGATCGCATAGGGGCCCGATTGCGCGCCGCCGGGTGAAAGCCAATCGACGACTTCCCCGTTTCGCGGGTCTAGCCGCCCGAGCCGTCCGCGCGTAAAATCCGTGTACCAGATGTAGCCGTCGCTCGTCGCGGCGAGGCGGCGCGGCCGCGCGTCTTCGCTCGGCAGCACGAACTCCTCGATGCGTCGCGTCGCCGGATCGACGCGCGCGATCTTGTTCGCGCCGAATTCGGCGACATAGAGCGCGCCGTCCGCGCCAAATACGAGGCCGTAAGGCGCCGAGTCCTTCGTCGGCGGGGAAAGCAACGCGATCTCGCCGGTCAAAGGATCGAGACGTCCAATCAGATTGGCGGCTTGCGCGGTGAACCACAGCACGCCGTTCTTGTCGAAGATCGGCGTGTGAGGATCGATGCGCCCCGCGCTTTTCGGAATATACTCTCGCACCTCGCCGCTCGCGGGATCGAGCTTGCCGATGTAACCCTTCGCTTGCGCCGTGAACCATATGGCTCCGGACTTGTCCGCGACGAGGCCATGCGGGCCGGAATCGGGCTCCTTTAAAGGAAATTCTCGCACCTGCCCGGTGGCGGGATCGAGCCGCCCGAGCAGATTGGCCTTCTGGCCGGCGTACCAAATCGCTCCGTCGGGCGTCGCCAACGGATCGTGCGGATGCGTGCCGCGCGTCGGCGTCGGCCATTCGCGAATATCGACGCGCGGCGCCGTCGTCTGGTCTTTGACCTCGATCGCGCCGGGCGTCGCGGCGCAATGGGCGCAAGCCTCGAACGCAAAAGCATGGCGGGCGCTCGCATCGTAAAGCGAAAGCAGCGCCGCGGCGCCCGCGATGGCCACGGTCGGCCAAAGCGAGCGAGAACGATCGACCTTCATTGCGTTGCTCCAAGGGTTGTTCGCGCGGCAAATAGGTTTTCCCCGCCGCCGTTCAACGCGGCGCCAACGGACGGACTTGGAAACCCCAGTTCGGCCAATTTAACACAGGGCGCGGCCCCGCCAACGAAATTGTGCGCGAGTCCATCCTCGGAGTTGGCGGCAAGGGATTTTGGTTATCGCTTCTGTTGCGTTAAGTTCTGTCGTCGTTCCTTCGTCCGCTCTGGAAAGCCTGTCGCTCGCGCATGACCATCGCCCCCATCCGATATGTCGAACCCGTCTACCGCCCGCCGAGCGAAGCGGATTCGCTGATCCTGCCCCTGACCGACGGCTGTTCCTGGAACGGGTGCACATTCTGCGAAATGTATACCGCCCCACAAAAGCGCTTCCGCCCACGTGGCGAGCAAGAGGTGTTCGAGAGCATCCGACGCTGCGGCGAACAGTTCGGCGTGGGCCTCAAGCGTATTTTCCTGGCCGACGGCGACGCCATGACGCTCTCCACCCGTCGCCTCGCGGCCGTGCTTGCGGCGATCCGCCGCGATCTGCCCGGCGTGCGGCGGGTGTCGAGTTATTGCTTGCCGCGCAATTTGCGCAAGAAATCGGCGGCGGAGCTTCGGGAGTTGGCGGAACTTGGTCTGTCGCTCGTGTATGTGGGGGCCGAATCCGGCGACGACGAAGTGCTGGCGCGGGTCAACAAGGGGGAAACCTTCGCGACGACGCGCGAGGCGCTCGAAAAGTTGCAAGAGGCGGGGATCAAACGCTCGGTGATGATCCTCAACGGCCTCGGCGGCCAGACGCTGTCGCGACAGCATGCGCTGAACTCGGCGGCGCTGATGAACGCCGCGCAGCCCGAATTTCTCGCCACGCTTGTCGTGAGCTTTCCACAAGGCGAGGCCCGGCTGCGCGGAAGTTTTCCCGACTGGGAGCCGCTTGGCGTGCTGGACTTGATGCGGGAAATGGAGCTGTTCATTTCCAACTTGGAGCTGAAACGGACCGTATTCCGAAGCGATCACGCCTCAAACTGGCTGATCCTGAAAGGGACGCTGGGAGTGGATAAGCCCCGGCTGCTGCAAGAATTGCGAGCGGCCATCGTCGCGCCCGAAGCGGCTCCGTTGAGGCCAGCGTGGTCGCGCGGTCTATAGCATCGAGAATTTCAGTTGCTCAGGCGACCTCGCGTTGCGCGATCCGAGCGTCCAGATCAGTTGCCGTGCTCTCGCGCGATCCGCCCGTCGCGATCAGCAAATAGACCGCGGGCAAGACGAACAAGGTGAACAGCGTGCCGATGGATAGACCGCTCGCGATCACGAGGCCCATGTTGAACCTCGACACCGCGCCGGCGCCGCTGGCGATAATCAGCGGGATCACGCCGAGCACCATCGCCGCCGTCGTCATCAGGATCGGCCGCAGACGAATCGCGGCCGCCTGCTCGATCGCCTCGCGTTTCGAGAGTCCGCGCCGCCGCAGGTCATTGGCGAACTCGACGATCAGAATGCCATGCTTGCTGATGAGGCCCATCAACGTCACAAGTCCTACCTGCGTATAAATGTTGAGCGTGGCGCCGCCCACGCCCACGCTGATGAAGATCATCGCGCCGGCGATGGACATCGGAACCGACACCAATATGATCAGCGGATCGCGAAAACTTTCGAAGAGAGCGGCCAGCGACAGATAGATCACGATCAGCGCGAATCCGAAGGTCAGCACGAAACCGCTGGATTCCTGCACATACTGACGTGACAATCCGCCATAATCCACGGAATAGCCGAGCGGCAGCTTTTTGGCGGCAAGGCCCTTGAGATAGTTGAGCGCGTCGGCCTGCGCGACGCCGGGCATGACGACGCCCTGCAGCGTGGCGCTGTTCAATTGCTGAAAATGGTTGAGCGATTCAGGAACCACCTTGGTGCTGATATGCGCGATGGTGGACAGCGGCACCGGGACGCCGTTGACGCTGGCGATGTAATAGTCGAGCAATTGCTGGGCATTGAGCCGCGAGCGCTGCTGGACCTGCGGAATCACCTTGTAGGAGCGTTGGTCGAGGCTGAAATAGTTGACGTAGCCGCCGCCGAGCATCGCGGTGAGCGCGCTGCCGACGTCGCTCATCTTCAGCCCGAGCTGCGCCGCCTTGCTGCGATCGATCTCCACCGTGGATTGCGGATTGTCGATTTTGAGATCCGTGTCGAGGAATATGAACATGCCGCTCCGGTTCGCTTCCTGCAACATTTCCTGGGCGACGATGTTCAGGCGATCGAACGGCTCGGTCGAGGTCACGACGAATTGCACGGGAAGTCCCTGACTGCCCGGCAGCGGCGGCATCTGGAACGCCGCGATGCGCGCGCCCGCGATCGCCGCGACCTGCTGCTGAATGACCGGTTGCAGCTCTATCGTCGTTTTGGACCGCTCGTCCCACGGCTTGAAGACCATCCCGGCGATGGATTGACCGGGCATGTCGAGCTGGAACACATGCGCCATCTCCGGGTGTTCGGCGAAGGCCGCGTAGACTTGCCTGGAGTAGATGAGCTTCTGCTCCAGCGTCGCATTGGGCGCCGGCGAGGAGGAGGTGATGATAATGCCCTGGTCCTCTTGCGGCGCGAGTTCGCTTCCCGCCTCCACATAAAGGAAATAGATGCTGCTCAGCACGATCAGCGAGAACACCGTCGTCACCGGCAATGTGTCGAGGCTGCCGTGCAGCGCGCGCTGGTATAGCCTCAGCAGCCTGTCGAAGGCGCTGTCGATGAATTCCGACAGGCGATCTTGCCAGCCGTGGCGGTCGGGGGTGTGCGCGATGAGCAGGCGCGAACTCATCATCGGCGAGAGTGTCAGCGCCACGACGGCCGAAATGGTGACGGCGCCGACCAGAGTGAAGGCGAATTCGGTGAACAGCGCTCCGGTCAGTCCGCTCTGGAAGCCTATCGGCACATAGACCGCGATCAGCACGATGGTCATGGCGATGATCGGGCCGCCAAGTTCCCGCGCCGCTTGCGTGGCGGCGGCGGTCGGCGTCAACCCTTCGGCAAGGTGCCGGTTGACGTTCTCCACCACGATGATCGCGTCGTCGACCACCAGGCCGATCGCCAGGACAAGGGCCAGCAGCGTGAGCAGATTGATGGAGAAGCCGAACATCAGCATCATCGTGAAGGCGCCGATCAACGACAGCGGGATCGCCACGGTCGGGATCAGCACCGAGCGGATCGAGCCCAGGAATACGAACACAACTAAAGTCACAATGGCGAGCGCTTCGAACAGGCTCCACACCACCTCGCGGATCGAGCTGTTGACGAAGGAGGTGGCGTCGTAAACGATGGCCCCCGTCAATCCTTGCGGCAATTGCGCCTGGATTTCGGGAAAGATTTTTCGCACGCCGGCGATCACGTCGAGCAGGTTCGCCGCGGGCGCGATCTGAATGCCGAGATAGACCGCCTGTTTGCCGTCGAAGCCGACCTGGCTTTCGTAATCGTCGGAGCCGAGCACGACATTGGCGACGTCCTTGAGCCGCACGATCGCGCCGCCGGACTGTTTGAGCACCAGTTCGGCGAATTGCTCGGCGGTGTGAAGGTTGGTGGAGGCCGTGAGATTGACCTGCACCATCTGGCCCTTGGTCGCGCCGAGGCCGGAGATGAAGTCGTTCTGGCTCAGCGCCGTGAAGACGTCGGCCGCGGTCAATCCATAGGCGGCGAGTTTCATTGGGTCGAACCAGGCGCGCAGGGCGAAATTCTGCGCGCCGAGAATCTCGACGGTTTGCACCCCTTGCACCGCCTGCAATTTGGGCTGCACGACGCGCGCGAGATAGTCGGTTATCTTGTTGCGGCTCAGCACGGTGCTGTCGAAGGCGAGGTACATCGCGTCGATGGTTTGGCCGACCTTCACGGTGAGCTGCGGTTGCAGCGTTCCATTCGGCAATTGGTTTAAGACCGAGCTGATCTTCGTGTTGATCTCGGTCAGCGCCTTGTCGGCCTCATAGTTCAAGCGCAGATAGACCGTGATCGTGCTGACGCCGCTCTGGCTGGTCGAGCTCATGTAATCTATGCCATTCGCCTGGGCGATGGCGTTTTCCAGAGGCGTGGTGATGAAGCCGGCGACGACGTCGGGGTCCGCGCCATAGAATATTGTCGTCACCGTCACGACCGCGTTTTGGGTTCGCGGATATTGCAAAACCGGCAATGCGCCGAGCGCGCGCAGGCCGAGCACCAGGATCATGAGACTGATGACGCTCGCGAGCACCGGGCGGCGGATGAAGATATCGGTGAAATTCATGATTGGCGCCTGCTACCGGTCGACCGGCTGGGGATTGGGATCATTCAGCGGCTGCACCGCGTTGTTGACCACGATCGGCGTGTCGTTGCGCAATTTCATCTGGCCCGCCGTGACGACGGTGTCGCCTTCCTTCACGCCGCTAAGGACCGAAACCTGGTCGCCTCTGGTCTCGCCCGTGGTCACGAAGGTCTGACGCGCGACGAGTCGCGGCTTTCCGGCGGCGTCCTTCCCCTTTTCTTCGACCAGAAACAGGATATTGCCGTATGAGTTATAGGCGATCGCCGTTTGCGGCAGCGTGACCAGCCGCTGGGCCGATCCGACGTCGATATCGACGGTGGCGAACATGCCGGGCAGCAGCCGACTGTCGGGATTTTTGAAGGTGGCGCGAATTTGGACATTGCGCGTGGCGACGTCCACCAATGAGTTTATGGCCGAGATCGCGCCATCGAAAGCATGGCCGGGATAGGCGTCGATCTTCGCGGCCACATGCTGGCCGACCTTTATCTGCGCCAGCGCCTGCTCGGGCAGGAAGAAGTCGACATAGATCGGGTCGAGCTGCTGCAATGTCACGACCGTGGTTCCGGCGGCGAGAAATTGCCCCAGGTCCACTTGGCGGATGCCCAGCCGCCCCGAGAAGGGCGCCTTGATCGATTTATAATCGACCAGAGCCTGCTGCTGGGCGACTTGCGCCTCGCCGTTTTTGAGGGTCCATTTATCGGAATCGACCGTCTGCTCGCTGATGGCCTTTGTCCTCACGAGCCTTTGGTCGCGCTCATAGGTGAGTCTGGCGAGTTCGGTTGTCGCCTTGAGCGCCTCCAGATGCGCGATGTCGTCTTGGGCGATCAGGTCGACCAGAGGGCTTCCCTGTTTGACATCGGCGCCCGATTCGAAGTGGATGGCCGAGACGATCCCCGATATCTGGGAGCTGAGGTTCGCGCCATTGACCGCGCGCGCGCTGCCGACGGCTTCGAGCCTCGGCTGCCACGCGGCCAACGCCACGACGGCGGTCGAGACGGTCTGCGGTGGATTGGATTGCGCGGCCATGATCCGCGAGATCATTCCCGCCTTGAAAGCCAGAAATCCAAAGACCGCGCCGAAAGTCAACGCAACCGAAACCAACATGATAACCATGCGCTTGAGCATCATGCTCGCTCCGAAAGCTCTACATCCGCGGCGACGCCCGAGGTTCGCCGGCCGCATTCGCGCGGGCGGATGGTTGGGATATCGCCAAGATCAGGATGCCCATGACGCTTCGGACGTATAATACGCATCTATCGGCGAACCCGCTGCGAAATACGAAACCTAAGCTGACGTTGCCAGGATCGTTCGTCCGTGACATCATTCACCAAGATTGACAAGATGCTCTTGGACGAATCTTGAACGATTCCTCACCCCCAAGCGATTACCCGCGCGGCCATGGTCAAAATGTCGCGGGTTCTCCGGCGCCACACGCCGCGGCCTTGGCGAGACGCCGCCCGCCCGCGCGGGCCAAACTCGGCGCGCCCCGATGCTGGAAATTAGCGACGAGGGCGGTTGAACTCGCGGAAGAATTCGAACACGATTAGGATGAGTCGGGGTCACGCGAATGCGACAACGCGGCCCCGCGCCTTTCGCCAGCAAACACGCCGACTGGAAAAGCTCAGATGCAACTTTACGCCGCCCGTTCAGATGGTTTTCCAAGGCGCCTCGCCGCTGGCGTTTTTATCGCCGTTCTGACCGGTTCATTCACCGGCGCCGCATGGGGTCAGGCGCCCGTTAGGACAAAGTTTGACGCCTGGGAGCTTCGTTGCGAGA
>PLZT01000117.1 GCA_003152255.1 Methylocystaceae bacterium
GCTCTTCGTCACGCTGCGGAAATTCCGCCCTAAACTGACTCCACAACCATGCCATCGGCGTGGGCGCTCCATCCAACGCCCGCCGCTCTTCGTCGCTCTGCGGAAACTGTGCCTTGAACTTGCTCCACAACCAAGCCATCGGCGCGGGCGTTTCACGCAAGGCGCGCCTTTCGCCCTCGGTCTGTGGAAGCTCCGCCCTGAACTGGCTCCAAAGCCACGCCATCGGTGAGGGCGCTCCATCCAACGCCCGCCGCTCTTCGTCGCTCTGCGGAAACCATGCCCTGAACTGGCTCCACACCCATGCCATCGGAGTGGGTGCTTCATTTAGGGCGCGCCGTTCCTCATCATGCTGTGGAAGCACTGCCTTGAACTGGCTCCAAACCCAGGCCATCGGCGCGGGCTGCTCATCCAAGGCGCGCCGTTCTTCGTCACTCTGCGGAAGTTCCGCCTTGAACTGGCTCCACACCCAAGCCATCGATAAAGGCTCACCGCCCTCTGTCAGCCCTTCCCTCCGCCGTTCGTCGTCGTTTCGTGAAAACGCTTTTTTGAAGTGGCTCCACAACCGAGTCAGCGGCGACGATGGCGTCGCCTCTTCATTCCGTCGTTCCGTGTCGTATTTATCCGAGGCGTCGGCCATTTATTCTGCTCTCGTTGCGGAGGAAAAGAGAGTATCGGTCGTCGTTTCTTGCGCTGAGCGGAGTTCTAAGCTTCAGCTTGCCTCCGTTCAGTCCTTCGCACAAGACGGAATCACGGAATCTGCTGATCCCACATCGCAGCGGCCTACCCAGCCAAGCGAAATCATCGCGCCAAGCGCGCCAGCCCGAAGTTCCGAGTCCTGTCGTCCCTGAAAGCCCTTGCATTCCGACAGGTCGCACATGCTACAGGGAAGCACCATTCCGAAATTTCTTGCCGAGCAGCGCCCGCCACGGGGTGATGGATCGCGCAGGCGCTAGGGAGACCCATGCCAGAGGTTTTGTTCACCGGCCTCGCCGGCCGGCTGGAAGGCCGCTTCCACCAGTCGCGGCCACCACGTTTCAGGGCCAGCAGGATCGAGGACTGGAGGCGGTTGGTGTCCTGATATTCGTCGACGAGGACGTGGTCGAACCTACCGCCGATATCCTCCGCCAGCGCCGGCTCGCCAACGGTCTGCGCCCAATAGAGCAGCAGGTCGTCGTAATCGAGGACGTTCTGCGCCTGCTTGGCCTCGACATAGGCGGCGAACAGGTCGCGGAGCTGCGCCCGCCATCCGGCGCACCAGGGAAAGGAGACCCGCAGCACGTCTTCGAGCGGCAGTTCCGCGTTCACGGCGCGGGAATAGATGGCGAGGCAGGTTCCCTTGGTCGGGAAGCGGCTTTCCGATTTCGAGAAGCCAAGCTCATGGCGGGCGAGGTTCATGAGATCGGCGGCATCTTCCCGGTCATGGATCGTGAAACTGGGATCGAGACCGATCTGCTCCGCGTAGTCGCGCAATATCCGCGCTCCGATCCCATGGAACGTGCCCGCCCAGGCGAACGCGTCAGTCACGATCCCGGCGTTCACTCCCATCGCCTGGGCGCAGATGCGTTCGACGCGCCGCGTCATCTCGCCCGCTGCCCGGCGGGAAAAGGTCATCAGCAGTATTCGGCGCGGATCGGCGCCGTTGACGATCAGATGGGCGACGCGATGGGCGAGCGTGTTGGTCTTGCCGGACCCAGCCCCGGCGGTGACCAGGAGCGGGCCAGCCGACGCGCAGTCCTTCTGCCGGACGCCATGCTCGACGGCTCGCCGCTGCTCGGGATTGAGTTTTCCAGATAGGCCAAGGGCGTCGCTTGCGAATCGGTGGGTGGAGCAGGAGGTCCCACTGAACCATATTTCTTGTTTTGTTCGCAACGACTCGGTGGGATGTTATTCGGCGAGGGGTGTCGATGCCGATCAGCGCGGTAAGTTTCTGGATACCCATTACTCAAGCGGGGCCACAAGTGATGCCGACCCACATCCTCGGCATTGAGGCTCCCTTTCCCCTTGGTCCTCGCTCATCCAAGAAGAAGATCGACGGCGCCCAGCAAATTCTCGGCGATCAACGTCGGCGGCTCGGGGAGACGCTCTTCTTGACCTGGGCGATATTTCCCGGTCTGGACAAGAACGCCCATGAGGCCAGCAGCCATCGCTCCGCCAACGTCGGCTTCCGCATCGTCGCCGATCATCACGACATCCTCGACGGCGCATGAGAGACCTTCGACGGCGAGCTTGAAAAACGTCGGTGACGGCTTGCCGAGGACTGTCGCCCTTCGACCCGAAGCGTATTCCAATCCCATAACGAACGGGCCCGCGTCGAGGCTGAGTTCGGAGTCGTGGTCGAGGAAGTTTCGGTTCTTCGCCAGGGCAAAAAACTCGGCTCCATGATGAATCTTTCGGTAGGCTTGGTTCAATAAGTCATAGGTGAAAAATTCTCCGGCGTCTCCGACGACGACTGCTTCCTCCCCGTCGGTGGCCAGTCCGGAAAAATCCTCGCGCAGATCTGGATGCACAACCAGAAACGGCGTCAGCTTCCGCTGCGCGAGCAATTCGCGAGCGATCGCGGCAGGCGTGTAGACGTCCGCCAACGCGACTTGAAGTCCGAGCCGCGCGAGATCCTCGACAATGCGTCGGCGTGGGCGGCGTGTCGTGTTGGTGATGAACTTGAGCGGAATCCGAGCTGCACGAATCCGCGAAATCGCGTCGAGCGAGCCAAGCAAGGCCGAGGCGCCGACGTGAACGACGCCATCAAGATCGAGAAGTATCCGTCTGACGACTCGGGCGTCCCCTCGAATTGCAGACTTTGTCCCTTGTCGCATCGACATCCTCCCATCGCGTCAGACGCAAAATATTTAGAAGCTTCCAGTCCGTCGAGATCGCCTGATGCGGCGAGATTTCGCGACAAACGACGAATTGAGAATCCAGCGTCCTGAGCAGATTCAAACCGGGGACTTGCTCCATTGTCGACATCAGTGGGCGCGCCGTGAAGGGCGCGACGTCGTCTTGCGGAAGCCCGCGAACTTGCGAGAAACGAACCGCAAGGCATGTCTTTAGGTCACTCGATGAAGACGCTCTATTTCTTGTTCCACGGTCTCAGCAACACGACTGGTCTCCCATGCAAACTATCGACTAACGAAGCGGCGGGCCAGATGACCGAGGATATGAACTGCGCTCGGAATCTACGGCATAGAGAGCCATCCCCGACGCTCCGTCGACTTGGAAGGATCGGTCTGGCGACCTGCCGCATCGACAATTTGCACCGCAACTGGAAGGCCAAACGTGCTATGGTGGCGTTGACTCGAGGGGCAGAGCTTGGCGGCGGTGGAGTGGCATGCCGGCTTCGTGTCCTGCACTTACGGTTGGCCAGAGCCAGATTGGAGATATTTTGCTCGTTACAGTCCGCGACAATAACGTCGACCAGGCGTTGAAATTTCTGAAGAAAAAAATGCAGCGCGAGGGAATCTTCCGAGAGATGAAGCTCCGGTCCGCCTATGAAAAGCCGTCTGAAAGAAAAGTGCGGGAGAAAGCCGAAGCTATTCGGCGCGCCCGCAAGCTGGCCCGTAAGACCGCTATTCGCGAGGGTTTGATTGCCGGCCCCAAACCGAAAACACCAGCACGCGGCCAACGCAAGCCAGCTCTCGCTTAATGATAGACGGCTTGACATCGAGACAGGGCGATTCAGTGAAACTCGGAGAAAAGGCAGATAGCGCGGTTAAGCGGTGTCGTCGCTCAAGTGTCTTTTGAAACCCTCGCAGTATTTTGCCGCATAGTCGATCGGCGAGTGGATCACCTCGTTCTTGAGGTCGATGAACTCGTCGGCGTTGCCGCCGTGGGTGCGCCCGTTTTTCGCTAATTCAAGAACGTCAGTCAATCGCTGCTATTCTGCGTAATTGTCGGCGCGCAGCCCAATTTCCGGATTCGGAGGTCGAGCTGCCTCACCGAAGCCAACGTCGGCACGGACGAAGATGACCCCAAGCCGCCATCACCGCCATTCCACACATCGCGCAGGTTCACCATGCCAAATGCCCCGTTCTAGCAGTCTGTCGGACTTAAC
>PLZT01000597.1 GCA_003152255.1 Methylocystaceae bacterium
AACGCATGACTCGGAGTCAGTGTGGTTCGCTAAAACTTCACTGTAAGAGACTTGCACTCTCTACTCCTTGCCGGTCTTCCCTGCGCACCAAAAATCTTGATTTCTGCACCAGCTCAACGAAGGACCGACTTACGATGATCTACAAGCCCAAGTCGCGCCCGCTCGGTCGACGCCTGAACTGACGGGCGATCTCGAAGATTTCTGGCATCAAACCCGCACGCCAGGCCGGCTTCCTCACTACCGATAACAGAACAGGAAACAACAGGCGGGACCACCCGACGGTGAGCCGGGCGAAAAGAGCTCGGTTAGCCTGATGATCAGAGTTTACCGAAGCCGCCGCCCTGTCGAGCCTATTGGCTAGAAGCGTCACGACCCGTCGAGCTCGCAGCCAGTCATGGGGCTTCGCGGTTCGGACCGCACTCAATTGACGGGGGAGTGAAGCCGTCTCAAGGAAGAACTGAGCCGCGTCTTCGACTTTGGCGATATCCAGTGGGGGGACGCGCTTCTGAAGCTCCGTCCTCCACGGCGAGAGAGGGGCGAGGTACTCGATCTGGTCGAAGAGTTCCGTTGCGGTGTCCACGGCCCACTGATGCTCGTCTCCCGGCTCCGGCGCGTCATCTCCAGCACCGAACAGGAGCTCGAGCATACCGCCGCTCAGAGCGTAGAGGGCCTGCCCCTCCCCATCGCTTACTGAGCCCCCTCTGACCCGAGCGTCGCGTTTCACGAAGCGCTCGACCTGACTCCATAGACCGCTCTCAATGGTGTCTCGGGAACGGCCGCGGACTCGGCGGTAGAATGACGAGAGCTGCGCCTCGAAGGCTGGCTTCACAGCCTCAAGCGGCACCGGGAACCCCAGCAGCCATAGGCCAGCCGCGACACCGTTTAGGCTCGACCGCTTGGCCAGGAGGTCGAAGGCGATCTGGGCCTGCATCAGCACGCGATCATCGGTCCATAGGCTAATGGACCCTCGCTTGCGTCCCAGCCATTTCCGCGACGGTCTCGGCAAAACCCCGACCGTCCACCAGTTCCGAGCCGTCCGCGGGTTAAGATGCCGCCCGGATCGCTCCATCGCCCGTTCGAGTTCGGCCATCGTCAGCATGGGCAGATAGAAGCGCCATCGTGATCCGCCAGTCGAGTCATTTCAGCCTGATAGATCCGCAGGGCCACCAACCAAGAAGGACCCTGACGATGCAAACCACCTCAATTCCGCTGAGCCAGCTCTTCGTTTCGACGTTGAACGTCCGCAAGGCGCTTGACGCCGGCGAGGAGGACACGAGCCTCGATGAGCTCGCAGCCAGCATTCGCGAGAAAGGCCTGCTCTCACCGCCGATGGTCAGACCCTACTCAGACGGCCGCTATGAGATCCTGGTAGGGCAAAGACGCTACATGGCCTGCAAGCTAATCCGGCTCGACCCAGTGCCCTGTCTGGTCAGGGAGGGGTTGAGCGACGCCGAGGCGATCAGCCTGTCGCTCATCGAAAACGTCCACCGCGCCGACATGCACCCAATTGACAAGGCAAATGCCCTCGCGGCGCTCTACGATAGGTATGGTTCCTACGAAAGGGTCGCTAAGGAGGCGTCCTGCTCGATCGCCGCAATCCGCAAATACCTCAAACTGCTAGAGCTGCCGGCGGTGATCCAGGAGCGGATCGGCACGGCCGATGGCCCCGCTGGAATCAGCGCCCTGTCACGCCTGGCCACAACCTTCAAGGGGGAAGAGGCAATAGCGGCCTTCAACGATATCTGCGGGTTCACCCAACGTGTTCAGGAGGAGATCCTGAAGCGGAGCGAAGGCGACCTCAGCCGGTTGCCCTCGCTGGTCGAGGAAGCGCAAGAGGGCGTTTTCGACATTCGCCGTTGCGGCACCAATCACGGCTGCGCCCTAATTCGGGAAATGCTTGAAGACCGGCTGTCGGAAGCGGAGTTTGGAGCGATGGTTCGAGATGCCGCTCGACACACACCGGCTGGCGCGGATCAAACCGAGTTGCTCGAGGCCGCTCGGAGTTTCTGGAGATCTCTTTGTGACTGAAAACCAACAAAAGCTGCCGGACCCTTCTTGATGGGGTAGGCCCAACAGTCGTGTCACCAGGGGCCATTCAAGGATTCTTTCGCGGCGCGCGCATAGCGGACTACTTTCAAGGCTTTAATCGCGCGCCCTGTTTCTCCCGTTCCACCGATCGCTCGGCCTGCCCGACATTACCAAGAGCCCGCTCGCCGCGCTTGACCGCCGCCATGGCGCGTCCGGCCTCGGCCGCCGCCTGACGCTCTGCTGGCGCGACCGACGCGCCGCCCTCGAACGCTTTGGCGCCCGGCTGATCGGCTCGGACCATGGCCCGCACGCCGTCTTCTCCGAACCGCTTCTCCACAGCCGTCGCGAAGGCCGTCAGTTCGCCAGCGATGGCCTTATCGCTTGTCGCCGCCTTCCATGCCTCGGCGCGCTCCTTGTCCGTCTTGGCGGCGCTTGCGGCGTCGATCGCCACCTGCGCGCGCTCGGATAATTTCGGAATCCCGGTCGCATCCGTCTGCAACTGCCGCTCGACGTTGGAGCGATAATCGCGTGCGCTTGCCCCCTCAGCCTCTCCGAGCCGCGCGAGGCCCGACCCGATCGACTCGGCGACGCGCTGCGCGTTCGCCCGCTCCTCTCGCGCGGCGGCGCCAGCAAACAGCCCGGTCTTGCCGGCGTAGGCGCCGAGCTGCGCCGGATCGCTCTCGATGCGACGCGCGGCGCTCGCAAAACCGTCGCGCGCCACAAGCGCGTCGAGCCGCGTCCCGGCTTCGCGCGGATCGCGGTAGGCCATTTGCAACCAAGTCGAAAGAGCCTGCCGCTCGCGCTGAACGGCTTTGTCGTTCGAAACGAACAGCGAAACGCTCTCCTCGTCCAGCCCGCGCCCGAGACTGTCGCGACCGTCTAACGAGACGCGCGGCGCAATCAGCCAATCGGGCTCTTCACGCGGCGGCGGCCTGGCTATTTCCGTTGCTCACGCAGACTGAGAATATAGGCTGTCACGTCGCGAATCTGATCATCGGACAGCTGCGGATTGGGCATGGCGTCGGGATGGCTGATGCTACTGTGCGTGGAGGCGAGGAAGGTCCGCAGCGTCCAATCGTCGCCCTTTGGCCCGCGCGCGATCTGTTCGAAGGACGGGGCAGGCGGCTTCGAGACAGGCGCCTGCTTCTGGTCGCTCGCGACGACATGGCAGGCGGCGCAAATCTTGTCCGCCACTTCGCGTCCTGCGCGGGGGTTCGCGACACGAGGCGTTTCGCTCGTCGCCGGAGTTGTCGCCGCCGACATTAGTGCGAGCGCGGTGAAAAGGCGTTTCATCACGTGAGCCTCCCGTTTCTGACTGGGCACTCTATACCTGCGGCGCGGGAGTCAGCATTCTCTCTCGATATAGGGGCCAGCTTCTTGAAAAGATCGAAGATTCAAAATGGGCTGTGACAAAGGGTGTCGGTGCACGCCGCCGCCCTCGAAGCCGGCTTGCAGTCGGCGGCGGACCTCGACAAGCTTCCGCCGTTGGTGTTGTTGAGCGCCCATGGCCAAATCCCGTTCGACTTTCGTCTGCCAAAACTGTGGCGCGATCACCAACCGCTGGCAGGGGCGCTGTGACTCTTGCCAGGAATGGAACAGCATCGTCGAAGAAACCGCAGGCCCGCCGACCGCGATCAGAGCCGGCCGTGGCCGCGCCTTCGCTCTCGAGGGACTATCCGGCGAGGGTCCCGCGGCGCCACGCGTCGTCACCGGAATCGAGGAGTTCGACCGGGTGACTGGCGGCGGCTTCGTCCATGGCTCTGTAACGCTACTGGGCGGGGAGCCGGGCACAGGCAAATCGACGCTGCTGATCCAGGCTTGCGCCGCGCTGGCGCGGCGCGGCGCGCGGGTGATCTATATTTCGGGCGAAGAGGCGGTGGCGCAGGTGCAGCTGCGCGCGGCACGCCTCGGCCTCGCGGACGCGCCGGTGGAACTGGGCAGCGCCACCCAGGTCGAAGATATTTTGGCGACCTGCGCCTCCGGCAAGCGGGCGGCGCTGATTGTTATCGATTCGATCCAGACCATGCACACCGAAACCGTCGATTCGTCGCCCGGCACGGTGACGCAGGTGCGCGCCAGCGCCCAGGTGCTGTTGCGCCATGCCAAGCACAGCGGCTCCTCAATCATTCTTGTCGGGCATGTGACCAAGGACGGCCAGCTGGCCGGCCCGCGCGTGGTCGAACATATGGTCGACGCGGTTCTGTCCTTCGAGGGCGACAGCGCGCATCACTTTCGCATGTTGCGAGCCTCCAAGAACCGCTTTGGCGCAACCGGGGAAATCGGGGTGTTCGAAATGACCGGGCTCGGCCTCGCCGAAGTCGCTAATCCGTCGGCGCTGTTTTTGGCTGGGCGCGACGCGGGCGCGCCGGGCGCCGCCGTGCTCGCCGGCATGGAAGGCCAGCGCCCGATGCTGATCGAGATTCAGGCGCTGGTGGCGCCAAGCTCGCTCGGCACCCCGCGCCGCGCCGTGGTTGGCTTCGATCAGAGCCGGCTGGCGATGATCCTCGCCGTGCTAGAGGCGCATGGAGGATTGAAGCTGGGCGCGCATGACGTCTATCTCAATGTCGCGGGAGGCATGCGCGCTGACGAGCCGGCAGCCGATCTTGCCGCAGCAGCGGCGCTCGTCTCCTCGCTGACAGGCGCGCCGCTGCCGCCTCGCCAAGTCTATTTTGGCGAGATCGGCCTCTCCGGCGCCGTGCGCCCGGTCATTCACGCTGGCCCGCGTCTAAAGGAGGCCGGCAAGCTCGGATTTCGCTACGCCGTGCTACCGCAGATGCAGCAGACCAACGACGAGGATGATAGCGCCGGGGTGACGCCGCGTCCGCTCAGCGACGTCGGCGCTCTGGTCGCGGAGATCGCCCGGGCCGCGGCGCGGCTCCGCGCATCGGGATGATCGCCTGCCGGGCCATCATCCGCCGCGTGAAATC
>PLZT01000298.1 GCA_003152255.1 Methylocystaceae bacterium
AATATCGGGTTGATAGAAGCGCCCTGAAGAATTCACGCTGGATGGACGAAGCGAAATTCGGTTCGGGCGAGACCCTTCCTGCGACATTGTTTACGGCGCCTCCCGAGACGACGTGGTGAGTCGCAATCATGCCGTCATCGGCGTTTCGACAAGGGAGCCCCTCGCCTTCACTCTGAGCGATCTGGGCAGCAGCAACGGCACGTTTCTCAATAAGCATCGTGTTGAAGGCAAATCGGAGCTTTTGCCCGAGGACACGGTCATGTTCGGCCAAAACGGCCCGTCTTTCAGTTTCGACGTAGAGCCCCGTCCGGCGAATCTCTCTGGGCGGACCCGCGTGATCGATACGACGGTCGCGGCGACCCGCGTCGTCAACGCCGCTGAAGCGGCGACCGTTGCGTCGACGGCGATGGAGTTGAAGGCGGGGACGCCGTCAACGACGATCACGGCCGTCCAAGAGGAGCCAGTCGGCCTCCAGACCGGTAAAATCGGCGTTGGACGCGACACCATGTTGCACGAAATCGCCAAGGAGCGCGCGGCCACCAATCGCACCTGGTTCGCGGCGCTCGGCGGCCTCGCCGCGATATGCGTGATCGGCGGCGGCGCGCTGTATTTCAAGCAAATGAAGAGCGCGCAGGAGGAGCTAAAAACTCTGCGAGCAGTCAGGCAGGAGGCCGAAGAGCAGAATCGCGACGCGGAAGCGGAAGCAGCCGCTAGCCTCAAGCAGCGGCTTGGCATGAGCCCGCAGGACGTCGTGCGTCAATATGGTCCGGCGACAGCCAAACTGGACGCGCAATGGCGCCTTTACGACCAGATTACAGGACGCCCAATCTTCCAAAGAGTTTGGGAGTATCAGAATAAGAAACATCCGCTGTACGTAAAGCTTCCCAATGGAACCATTGTGCAGTGGCTGACGCTCGATGATGAAAACAGAAAAAACAAGGCGATCAGCGAACGGTTTTCGGGCACGGCGTTTGTCGTTTCGGAGCAGGGGTTTCTTCTGACGAATAAGCATCTCGCGGCGGCGTGGAAATTGCCGATCTCCGACTGTGGGTGCTTCGAGAATATGGGGTGGCTGGTCGAAAAGAACGCAGTCAAGAAAAACTCATATAAACTAACCGAGATCGACCTTAATTCAAACGACTATAGATTCTTGAAGGACTGGGTTCCGGAGCGTGGCGGCGTAATCTTCGCGGGGACGACTTTGCGCGTGGCCGGGCCGGGCAACATCCCTGATCCAAGTAAGAACGAACAACATAATTTTGTCGGTCGCGACGAGCTTATCACGGTGACGTTCGCGGGCAATAGATTGGGCAATAACGCCACATTGGTGCGCTATTCAAACGAGAGCGACGCGGCGTTAATCAAGATCGACACCCCGGAGGCCCTGCACAAGGTCGAAATCGCGGAAGACGACCGTCCTTCCACGGGCGAGCGGGCGATTGTATTGGGCTTCCCCGCGATCGCGGCGGAGACATATGTGATGGAGGATACAATCGAGAATGGGAACTTTATAAGAAACAAGGAGTTGGTTCCGCAACCCTATGTCACGGAAGGCATCGTGGCTCTGGTTTCCAAGAGAATTCTGACGAAGAACGGCGTCACGGTGGCTGGGGCCGAGGGCGACATTATGCAGTTGACCATCAACGCGACAGGAGAAGGCAATAGCGGCGGGCCGGTTTTCAACTCCTCCGGAAAGGTGATCGGCATGTTCACCTATGGCTTTATTTCGGGGACCACGCGCAGCACCGCGGCCGTGCCGATTAAGTACGGCGTCGACTTGTTCAAGGCGCAATGAGGACGGTCGTGGCTAAGGATTGCTCGGCGAAACGCGCGAGCAAAGCAGCGAGCGTACGACAGCCGTAAAGCGAAGTCGAATATTTTTCCATTAAGGGCTACGTCGATAGGGGGGGCGGCGCGATGGACGAGAAGAGGTCTCAAGACGATCGGAGCGGAACCAACGATGGGAAGGGCGCTCCGAGTGTTTCGCGTCGAGCGTTGCTGCTCGGACTTTTCGCTGTGCCCATCGCCGCGATTTTGGAGCCGGAGCCCGCGCTCGCCCAATTTGGGGGCCTCGTTGGCACCTTTTTCGGGGGGCGTCGCTATCATAGTGGCTCCTACCATCATCACGCCTACCATGGTCGTCGACGCGGCATAAGGCGTCGGTCTCGTCACCACGCGCGGGCGCATGTCTTGCATCGGCGCAGCGGACATCACGCCGTGTCGCATCGCGCGCACGGGGGCGGACATCATCATCATGGCGGCGGCGGTGGGTCGAGCGGACCGGGCGGCGGCAGCTTCCACTGAAACAATTTTAGCCGGGGCGAACTCGCGCGAATCCTACTTCGAGCAGGGGGAAGCGCCCTTGGCGGCTCCAGTCATGATCTCCAAGGCCTCTTTCGCCGAGGCGTAATTGCCAGCGACCGCCTTTTCATATTGCTCCAGGGCCTTGCGACGGTCCTTTGTCAATCCGCCCCAGCCATATTGATAATAGCAGGCAAGCCAAAACTGAGCTTTCGCGTCGCCGTTTTCGGCGGCGAGATCGAACCAATGGCGCGCCTTGCTCAGATCGACGCCCGTTTTCAACATTCCCTTTTTCTGGTAGACCAGACCAAGATTGGCCTGCGCGTCGGGATAGTTTTGGTTGGCGGCCTTGCTGAAAGCCTCCACGGCGCCTTCAGGATCGACGTGCCCTGGCGTCTCCACCAACAGCATTCCCAGCACGAACTGCGCCTCCGCGACGCCAGCCGCGGCGAGGCTTTGCGCCTGGGGCAACAGTTGCACCTTCACGCCATTGGCGACAAAGTCGAAATCGGACGCTTTGATTGTGCCGCTGGCGTCGCCCTTGATGGCGACGCGGAGTTCGTTGAGTTTCTCGGACGTGTCCGAATTTCCGGCCGCGGCCGTTGGCGGTTTCGGCGCGCTCGCAGGAGACTGGCGACTTTCTTGGCCTGGCGAGCCTTCGCTTTGAGCGTACTTTTGTTCTTGCATGGTAGGTTCCGCGTCGCCCACTTCAGCGCGGGTTTTCGCGCGCGCCTTGCGTTCGTGCTCGCCAGACCCGGCGTTCAATTTACCCGCGTCCCCGGCCAGTCCCGGTGAAGTCACCGTTACATTGCTTACGAGTCCTGNNCAACGAGTCCTGATCCGCCAGGCGGTTTCGACGGCGTCGAGGCAAAATATATGGGCGCGGCGAGCACGGCGGCCGCGGCCACCGCGGACGCTCCTTGGATGGCTGGGTGAAGCGCCTTGAACGAGCGCGCTAACGCTCCGATGCGACTCTTCGCGATGTCGAGGGCGCGCGTTGGGGATTTGTTGTCTTCCGCCTCGTTTTGCGGAGCTTCGATGAGATGCGTCGCGTTCCGCACGACGGTGGTGGCGTCGGGGCGCATCGCGGTGGCGCCAATGGCGTCGCTAAAGGCTCTTACCGATGGGAAGCGTTGTTCCGGCTTCTTCGCCAAGGCGGTCATGATAGCGGATTCGAGCTCTGGCGTGACGCCAATCGCTCTCGGCACGAGCGGCGGAGGCGCGGCGCCGATTTGCGCCTGAATGAGATCATATTCGGTCGCGCCCGAGAAAGGCGGCGCGCCGCCGAGCATTTCGTACAGCACGATGGCAAGGGAATAGAGGTCGCTGCGTTCGTCGCCCTCGCCGCCGCGACACTGCTCCGGAGACATATAAAGAGGCGTGCCCACGGCCGTTCCCGCGCGAGTAAGACGCGCGCTGCCACGCACCCGGGCGATGCCGAAATCCATTATCTTGACGCGGCCGTCGTTGCCGATCATCAGATTGGATGGCTTGATGTCCCGATGGATCACTCCCATCTCATGCGCGTATGATAATCCGTCCGCCGCCTGCGCGATGATGGCGAGACTCTGCTTGACGCTCAGAGGTTTCCCGCGGTCGCGCAAAACGTCGTCGAGCGGTCGTCCGCGCACCAACTCCATGACCATGTATAGGTCCGAGCCGTCCAGAAGAGACGAATAGAGCGTCGCTATATTGGGGTGATTGAGGCGCGCGAGACTCTTGGCTTCGGCGCGAAAGCGCGAGACGAATTCAGGATCCTGGGTCAATTCCGGCCGCAGGGATTTGATCGCGACAGGCCGCTCGATGAATGTGTCGAGAGCGATATGCACGGTTCCCATCGCCCCCGTGCCGAGCAATTCGATAACGCGATAATGACCGATCATACGTTGGTCGTTCATTGTTTAACCCTCGCAACGAGTTTCGACTGGATCGGGGGAAGCGGCGTCGTCGGCGACGATCCTGATTGGCTTGGTCGCGGCCTGATCGCGATTTCGAGTTAGGGCGGCGTCCACGATCCGAAAGACGCCGACGGAAATATTATCAGCCCCGCCGGCGGCGAGCGCTTTTTCAATGAGCTCACGACACGCCTCTTGCGGATTGTTCGCGCGGATTATCTCGAGGATGTCCGCGCTGGACACAAGATTGTGAAGTCCGTCCGAGCATAGAAGCACGGTGTCGCCAAGGCGCAACTTAAATCCGGTCTCGAATATGGTCGGCTCGAATTTGTCGCGTGCTCCAAGCGCTTGCAAAATGAAATTTCCGCCGGGACTCTTTTGCGCTTGCTCCGGCGTCATGACGCCGTCTCGAATAAGCCGCGCGTGCAAGGTCTGATCGTCGGAGAGTTGCAGAAGCGCGCTCTCCCGCAGCAAATAGGCGCGGCTGTCGCCGACATGCGTGAGCCAAAGCAAATCGTCGCGAATTAGGATCGCGGTGCAAGTCGTCCCCATTCCGCGCGTTTCGGGGTTGGCCGCGCTGTAATCAAGGATAGCGCGATTGGCGGACTCGAACGCCTCCAGCAGCGCCCGCGGAGGAGCCTCGCCCGACGAATAGACCTCCCGTCTAACGACATCCGCCGCGAGCGCGCTCGCGACTTCGCCGGCGGCGTGCCCGCCCATTCCATCGGCGACCAGCGCCAGGAATCCGACTTTTTCTTCCGGCGTTCCCTCGGCGGGCGCCACGAAAGCCACCGTGTCCTCGTTGGTCGAGCGCACGCG
>PLZT01000605.1:0-1496 GCA_003152255.1 Methylocystaceae bacterium
CGCCGGCGAGTTTCGCGGCGGGAGTCTCCTCGCCGGCCGAGAAAAACACCGCGTCGCCGGCTTTGACGCCCGTCAGGCGCGCAATCTCTAACAACTGGGCGCGCGGTATGAATTTGGCAATTGGCCCTTTGCCCGCAACGTGTCGTAACGCTGTGTGTTCTTCCGAAAGCTTTCCTGTTTGCTTCGCGATTGCCTCTCGGATCGACTCCTTAGTTGCCGGGTCGGGAACGTCAGCGCTTTCTTCAAAGATAATATAGCCTAGCCCCGGCGCACCTTCACTCCTCGCCCAGTCGTTTAGCTTATCAAAGAAGCTGCGCGGCTGGGATGCGGCGCCCGGCGCGGGGATGGCGCGTACGGTTTTGCCTTTGAAAGCCTTAAAGCTCACTTGATCGTGCGCGAAGACTTNNGACACATCCGCGATGACCAGCGGGTTGCGCAAATCCGGCTTATCCGTGCCATATTTCAGCATCGCGTCCTTATAGGCGATGCGCGGAAAGACTTTCGTCACCGGCTTGCCGATCGAAAATTCCTCGAACAGCCCTTGCAGCACCGNNCCTCGTCGCGAAAGCACGGCGCGATTTGGAAATAGCGATCGAAGCCCGCGACCATCAGCAATTGCTTGAACTGCTGCGGCGCTTGCGGGAGCGCGTAGAATTTGCCGGGATGCAGACGCGAGGGCACCAGAAAATCGCGCGCGCCCTCGGGCGAGGAGGCCGTCAGAATCGGCGTCTGGAACTCGAAGAAGCCTTCCTGCTTCATGCGCGTGCGAAGGCTGTCGATGATGCGCCCGCGCAACATGATATTGGCGTGCAATTTTTCGCGGCGCAGATCGATGAAGCGGTATTTGAGGCGGGTTTCCTCGGGGTAGGGCTGGTCGCCGAACACGGGCACCGGCAGTTCGGCGGCGGCGCCGAGCACCTCGATCTCGCGCACATAGACCTCGATCAGCCCGGTCGGCATTTCGGCGTTTTCGGTGCCGGCGGGGCGATGCTTGACCTCGCCGTCGAGCCGCACGACCCATTCCGAGCGCAGCGTCTCCGCCGCCTGGAACGCCGGCGAGTCGGGATCGACCACGCATTGCATGAGGCCATAATGGTCGCGCAGATCGATGAACAGCACGCCGCCGTGATCGCGAATGCGGTGGCACCAGCCGGAGAGACGGATTTTCTGGCCGACATGGCCGTCGCGGAGTTCTCCGCAGTTGTGCGAACGGTAGCGATGCATTTTGCGGTCTTCTTGCTCAAGGAAAAGGCGGGCCGGATGCTCCGGCCGGGGCGTTGGCGCGGAAAAGCGCACGGGCGGGGCGCTTCTGTCAAGACGGGCGGCTCGCCGTTTTGAACGCCCTTCCGCGGAAGCTCCACATCGCGTAAGGGGCGGCGCAGCTTGTTCCCGGGGTCCGCGCGCGTGATTCGTCTCGAAAACATCAGTAAGCAGAATGGCCATCAAATCCTGTTCATCGAGGCCTCCGCGGCGCTCCTCAAGGGCGAGAAGGTCGG
>PLZT01000605.1:1505-10001 GCA_003152255.1 Methylocystaceae bacterium
AGCCTCGTGGCCGCCGAGCTCAAGGAGCTGGAGGCCGCCATGGCGGACCCGGACCAATTGGACGACATTGAAAAAATCGTCGAGCGCTATGGCGAGGTTCAGGGGCGTTTCGAGGAACTGGACGGCTACGCGCTGGAGGGGCGGGCGCGCGAAGTGCTGGCCGGGCTGAACTTTACCGAGGAAATGATGGACGGCGATGTTGGCGCGCTGTCGGGCGGGTGGAAGATGCGCGTGGCGCTGGCTCGCATCCTGCTCATGCGCCCCGACGCGATGCTGCTGGACGAACCGAGCAACCATCTCGATCTGGAGAGCCTCATTTGGCTGGAGCAATTTCTTAGGGATTATCAGGGCGCGCTGCTGATGACCTCGCACGACCGCGAGTTCATGAACCGCATCGTCACCAAGATCGTCGAGATCGACGGCGGCGCGCTGACGACCTATTCGGGCGACTATGAATTTTACGAACAGCAACGCGCCCTGAACGAAAAACAGCAGCTGGCCCAGTTCGAGCGTCAGCAGGCGATGCTCGCCAAGGAAATCAAGTTCATCGAGCGCTTCAAGGCGCGCGCCTCGCACGCCGCGCAGGTGCAGAGCCGGGTGAAGAAGCTGGAGAAGATCGAAAAGGTGGAGCCGCCGCGGCGCCGCCAGATGGTGTCGTTCGACTTTCCGCCGGCGCCGCGTTCGGGCGAAGACGTGGCGACCCTGAAAGACGTGCGCAAGGGCTACGGCGCCCGAAGAATTTATGACGGGCTGGACTTTCAGGTGCGCCGCAGGGAGCGCTGGTGCGTCATGGGCGTCAACGGCGCCGGCAAATCCACGCTGCTGAAGCTCGTGGCGGGCGCCGCTCGGCCGGACGACGGCGACGTCGCCGTGGGAGTCGGCGTGAAGATGGGCTATTTCGCGCAGCACGCCATGGAACTGCTGGACGGCGAGCGCACGGTTTTCCAGTCGCTGGAGGACTCGTTCCCCCAGGCGGGACAGGGCTCGTTGCGCGCGCTGGCCGGCTGTTTCGGCTTCTCGGGCGACGACGTCGAGAAGAAATGCCGGGTGCTTTCCGGCGGCGAGAAGGCGCGGCTGGTCATGGCGAGGATGCTCTATGACCCGCCGAACTTCCTCGTGCTGGACGAGCCGACCAACCATTTGGACCTGGCGACGAAGGAAATGCTCATCGAGGCGCTCTCGAAATACGAGGGCGCCATGCTGTTCGTCTCGCACGACCGGCGCTTTCTGGGCGCGCTGTCCAATCGCGTGCTCGAACTGACGCCCGAGGGCGTTCACAGCTACGGCGGCGGCTATACGGAATATGTGGCGCGCACGGGGCATGAGGCGCCCGGCCTGCGCGGCTGAGCGCTGATCGGTCGCGCTCCTCAGCGCTGCTTCAGGAAATATTCGCCAATCAAATATTTCATCCCGCGCGACCAGGATTCGTCGGTGTTGCCTCTGATGTCGACGCTGCCCGAAAAAAACGGCGCGCCGCCATCGACGCGGTTCATATAGATATTTTCGTTGAGGATCAGATTGCTGACCTTCTGCACCGTGCCGAAGGCGGCGATATCGGCGCCGGCCTCGCGCGCCCATTCGATCTCGCAGCCGTTGCAGCCGGTGATTTCGGCGCTTTGCGCGATCCTGCGCCGCAGGGCCTCCGGCAGCGGCGCGATCTCGTAGCGGCCGGAGTCCGCCAACATTTTGGCGAACAGTTCGCCGATGAGCGCGATCCGGTGCCGCTCGCCTTCGCCGACCGGCTCGGGCGAGGTGTTGATAAGCTCGAAACCAAAGAAAGCGACCTTGAGCTTTCCTTCGGCGGCCTGCGAGGCGCTCGCGCCACAAAGCAGCAGAGCGCCCGCCGCGGCGGCGCGAACAATATTTGGCAATTGTCGTTTCATCCGGTGTCCCGATGATTCGCCGCGAGCCGCCGCGCGCGGCGGGCGCGATGGCCTCGCGCTTTATGGAGCCGCGTCGCGGTCGGAACAACCACCTCGAATTTCATGGGAGTAGCTGGACTTCGCCGGGACGGGCGTAAAACGCTGACGTGACCGGAACCATTTCCCCGCTCATGTGTTAATTGGACGCGCCGCGTCGAACGGATTTCAGCGTCGCGGCGTTCCGACCGGAGGATGAGTCCATGGATCGACGAGCATTTATCACTAACGCGCTGCTTTCAGCCGGATTTCTCGCCGCGACGGCGGGTGCCGCGAGCGCGCTGCCGAGTCTTCCTTCCCACGACAGTCTCGCGCCGGCGGGCAATGTCGAAAACGCCTGGTGGTACCGTCGCCGGTACTGGCATCGGCCGTGGCGTCGGTGCCACTGGACCCGCTGGGGTCGCCGTTGCTGGTGACGCGCCGGCATAGGGCTTGACCTATCCAACCCAGCCTCGACGCCCGCCCGCGCATGTCGCGGGCGGGAAGAGCCGCGTTATTCGATATTGCGAATTGAGACTTAATATAACAGATTGAAAGAACACGATTTTTATTATCCGTAGCCGAGCGCCGGGAGCGCGGGGGATGTTATTCATTGTGCGGCGCCAGAGTTTTGCGCTACACTATCATTGAAGGGTTGTCACGGGCGCGGGAAACAGCTACCACCGGTCGGCAGCGGTTGATCGGCAGCGCCGCTCGACGAATTGCGACTTTTTGCGTCTGGTCAAGCCAGTCCCGCATCGGACGCCGTTGGAGCGCAAACCAAGGAGCCGCGGCACATCCCATGGATTTTCTCAAGCCTCGGTTGACGCCAATGAACCGCCGCCGCCGCATATACGAAGGCAAGGCCAAAGTGTTGTACGAGGGCCCCGAGCCGGGAACCCTCATCCAGCATTTCAAGGACGACGCGACCGCCTTCAACGCCAAGAAACACGAAATCATCGATGGCAAGGGCGTCCTCAACAATCGCATCTCCGAATATGTGTTTCAGAACCTGAACGCGATCGGCGTGCCGACGCATTTCATTCGCCGGCTCAACATGCGCGAGCAGTTGATCCGCGAGGTCGAGATCATCCCGCTCGAAGTCGTCGTGCGCAATGTCGCCGCCGGCTCGCTGGCCAAGCGTCTCGGCATGGAGGAGGGCACGCAACTGCCGCGCTCCATCATCGAGTTCTATTACAAGAACGACGCGCTCGACGATCCGATGGTCTCCGAGGAGCACATCACCGCCTTCGGCTGGGCCAGCCCGCAGGAAATCGACGACATCATGGCGTTGGCCATCCGCGTCAACGACTTCCTGTCCGGCCTGTTCCTCGGCGTCGGCATCCGCCTCGTCGACTTCAAGATGGAATGCGGCCGCCTTTGGGAAGGCGAGATGATGCGCATCGTCGTCGCCGATGAAATCTCCCCTGATTCCTGCCGGTTGTGGGACATCAAGTCCAACGACAAGCTGGACAAGGACCGCTTCCGCCGCGACATGGGCGGCCTCGTCGAGGCCTATACCGAAGTGGCGCGCCGGCTGGGCATCATGCAGGAGAACGAGCCGACCAACTCGGCGGCGCCCAAGCTGGTCGAGTAGGCCGCGGCCTCACGCCGACATCAGCGCGCCGACATGGGCGGCCACGCAAGTCGCGAGATTTTCGGGGCGATAGCCGCCTTCCAGCAGCGAGACGACGCGCCCGCCACAGCGGCGCGCGGCGATCTCCATGATGCGCAGCGTCACCTCGGCGAAATCGCTCTCGACCAGCCGCAGGTCGCCGAGAGGGTCGTGCAGCCGCGCGTCGAAGCCGGCGCACACAATAATAATATCGGGTCCGAAGGCGTTTAGGCGCGGCAGAATCCGTTCCCCAAACGCCGTGCGAAACGCCTCGCCGCCGTCGCCCTTGGCGAGCGGGGCGTTGACGATATTGTCGAACGCGCCGCGCTCGGAGACGGCGCCCGTGCCGGGATAAAGCGGCATTTGATGGGTCGAGCAATAGAGGACGTTTTTCTCGTCCCAAAAAATTTGCTGCGCGCCATTGCCGTGATGCACGTCGAAATCGACGATGGCCACGCGCTCGGCGCCATGCGCCGCCATGGCGTGACGCGCCGCGACGGCGGCGTTGTTGAAAAAGCAGAAACCCATCGGCGCGCCGGGCAGGGCGTGATGGCCGGGCGGCCGCGTCGCGACAAAAGCGTTTTTGGCCGCGCGGCGCATGACGGCGTCCACGGCGAGGACGGCGCCGCCGGCGGCGCGCGCGGCGGCCTCGAAGGCGCCCGGGCTCATGGGGGCGTCGTCGACGCCGGTCGGCAGGCCCGCCGCGATCCGCGCGATATAGGCCGCGTCATGCGCGCGGAGCAACGCCTCGCCAGGCGCGCGCGGCGCCTCGGCCCGGAGCAGCGCGCCGAAGGGCTCGCCCGCCAGCGCGGCGTCGATCGCCGCGATCCGTTCCGGCCGATCCCATCGGCCGGGGCCGGGGTCGTAAACGGGCGCCAATGGCGGCGCGACGAAAAGCGTCCTGGCCTCGCCCGCCGTCGCCGACAATGGCGCCGCCGCGCCAAGAGCCAGCGCTTCGCGGCGCGAAAACCTCACCCCACTTGCCCGCGATGGCGCAGAAACTGGTCGGCCAGCACGCAGGCCATCATCGCCTCGCCAACCGGCACGGCCCTTATGCCGACGCATGGATCGTGGCGGCCCTTGGTGACGATCTCCGTCTCGGCGCCTTCGTTGTCGATGGTGCGGCGCGGCGTGAGGATCGACGAGGTCGGCTTCACCGCGAAGCGCGCGATGATCGGCTGGCCCGTCGATATGCCCCCCAGCACGCCGCCGGCGTGGTTCGACAAAAACACCGGCGCGCCGTCCGGGCCCCGGCGCATCTCGTCGGCGTTGTCCTCGCCGGTGAGTTCGGCGGCCGCGAATCCCGCGCCGATCTCGACGCCCTTGACCGCGTTGATCGACATCAGCGCGCTGGCGAGTTCCGAGTCGAGCTTGCCATAGATCGGCGCGCCCCAGCCGACGGGAACGCCCACGGCCTCCAGCTCGATCACCGCGCCGATGGACGAGCCGGCCTTTCTGATGTCGTCGAGATAATCGGCCCAGCGCGCGGCGGCGTCCTTGTCGGGGCAGAAGAACGGGTTCTTCTCCACCTCGTCCCAATCGAAGCGGTCGCGGTCGATCTTGTGCGGGCCGATTTGCACCAGCGCGCCGCGGATGGCGACGCCCGCCAGCACCTTGCGCGCCACGGCGCCGCCGGCGACGCGCGCGGCGGTCTCGCGCGCCGAGGAGCGCCCGCCGCCGCGATAATCTCGGATTCCATATTTGGCGTCGTAGACGTAATCCGCGTGGCCGGGCCGGTATTTTCGCGCGATCTCGCCATAGTCCTTGGAGCGCTGATCGGTGTTCTCGATCATCAGCGCGATTGGCGTGCCCGTGGTGACCTGGCGGCCGCTCTCGTCCTCGAACACGCCCGAGAGAATCTTCACCTCGTCGGCCTCGCGCCGCTGCGTCGTGAAGCGCGACTGGCCGGGCTTACGCTTGTCGAGAAAGACCTGAATCTCTTCCGCCGTCAGGGGAATGCGCGGCGGGCAGCCGTCGACGACCGCGCCGAGCGCCGGCCCGTGGCTCTCGCCAAAAGTGGTGACGCGGAAGAGGTGGCCAAAACTATTATGGGACATGGTGGGTGGGCCGCGCTGGAGGGTAACGCGTTTGTAGGGCGCGGGCGCAAGGGGGTCAAACCGGCTTGGGATGCTCAGCGCGGCCAATCGACGATAAGAATGTCGAGATCCTTCGTCGGCGTGAAATTGGAATAGCGCGCCTCGAATTGGGTGGGCGAAATCTTCTTCAAGCCCTCCGCGCAAAAACTGACGAGCGAGTCCGGCTTGCCCTTGTCCACGACAAGGCGGAAATCCTTGATCGGACCCTTCCAGTTCGCGCCTGTCTTCAAAACATAACCAAGGAAGATTTCGGAGGCGTTAGAGTCTTTGGGCTGCTTTTGGAGGAGCCTTTTGAAGCTGCTTATCCAGTCGTCCTCGATGCAGTATTTCGCGCGGTGATAGGAGAAATCGCTTGTGCCCGGGTACTGCGGCGACGGCCCGACCGCGCCGCCGGCCAACGGCTTATATTCGTGTTTGACGACGATCGTCTTTTGCGCGGGGAAGGTCTGGCGCCGCGCGAGCGTCGTGCGGAGTGTCCACAGGCCGATCCAATTGTGATTCTCGTCGCCGCTCACGTCGATAATGAGCTTCTCCGCGACGAGCTTGTCGCGCTCGGGCTTCGCGAGAGCGTTTATCGTCGGCTCGAAACGCGGCGAGAAGCGATTGAGAGGAACTCCAAGCGAAGAAAGACGCGCGGTGACGTCGCGCCCGTTAAGGAGGGCCTGCTCGACCAGTTGAAGCGCGAGCGGTTGACCGTCGACGATCGTTTTGAAATTAAGGTCGGACCGCGCGTCGCCCCAAAACACCGCTTCCTCCTCGCCGCCATCATTGCCCGGGGGAATCTCCGGCAGGGGAAAGGCGACAAGCGCGTCGATCGGCGCATTCGTCGTGTTCGTGAACTGGTATCGCGCCCGCACCTGATCGCGGGAGATATAGAGATCCTCGCTATCCATCGAGATCGCATCGGTCTTGGCCAAGGTCAGGCCGCCAACCGCGGTTTCGGCGATCGAGTCATTGGCCAGCGCGCCTGAAAAAGATCCCGCCCAGGCGAGCGTCACGAAGAGGGCGCCCGCTGAAAGTTCGACAGCCTTCACTCGTTCGCTCCCTGTATCCGCCAAATCCAATATAGCGGCGGCGCGAGCCCTTGTCCCGGTCCTGTTTCGCTCGAGCCGCGTCGCACCGGCCACTCGACCGCGACGGGAGAAAGCCAATTCCCTTCGTAAATGACGCCGCGACCCGTCCGCCGCTCAGAGTTCGGCGTCGCGCGATGAAGAGACCGCCAGCCGCGACGAGTCGCGACCGGCGCTCGTGTTAACTCAGCGACGGAACCAGACGCCGGGGTTCCAGCCCCAGCCGTGATGCTCGTCATGCCAGCCCCAATGTCCTTGCACCCAGACATGCTCGGGCGAGGGACGCGGCGGCCGGGTTTCGACGATGACGGCGGGCATGGGGGCCACGGCCGCCTGGACATAATGGCCCGGCGCCCAGGTCCATTCGAAGCCGCGCCAAACCCAATGACCGGGAACCCAATTATATCCGGCGCTGGGCGGCGGCGGCGCGTGCTCGACCATCGGCGCCGGCATCGGGCGTTCGACGATGAGTGTTTCGGCCCGCGCCATCCCCGCGCCGAGCGCGGCGACAACGAGCGCGCAGCTCAGGGAAGCCGATAGCCGGCGGCGAAATCTGGTTTGCATCAAGTGCACTCCTTTGCTGAAGTGACGACTGGCCTACGCCGCGATGTCAGCGATGATGACCGCCATGTCCGTGTCCATGGCCGTGCCCGCCATGATGGAAATGTCCGCGGCCGCCGTGGCCATGATGACGCCAGCCGCCGTGGCGGTGACCCCAACCGTGGCCATGGCGCCAGCCCCAGCCGTGTCCGCGCCAGCCCGGTCCGCGCCAGCCGTCGGGACGCCAGCAGCGGACCCACCGGGCCTGTTCGACCGCGCCCTGATCGTCGATGACGCTTCGCGCGACGCCAGAGGGCAGCGGCGCGGCTTGCGCGGGCGCCAGACTCGCGCCGGCCGCGAGAATGAGTCCGGCGGCGGCCGCGGCCGAGATAATGAAGCGATTCATGGCAAGTGCTCCTGTTGCATTGGGACGAGTCGCCAGCTGAGCGTGGCGGCTCTCGACAGGCTCGGCCGGACGGTCGCCATTCCCGCCGCCGGCCTCGCCGCCGCAAGCGCTAAACCCTCGCGACCCCCGAAGAATGCAGGATTCGATCTGAACGCGGCTTGAAGCCTTCATTCACCGGGCGTTAAGCGGCGCGGCGGCGAATCGGCGCGCAAAAAAGGCCGCCGCGGGAAGCGGCGGCCTTCAAACTCCAAACGTCGCGCGAACGCGAAAATGAAAACTCAGATCTCCTTGAGCTCGTCGGCCGAGGATTTGCCGGTGCGGCGGTCCTGGGCGATCTCGTAGCTCACCTTCTGGCCCTCGCGCAGATCGCGCAGGCCGGCGCGCTCGACGGCGCTGATATGGACGAAAACGTCCTTGTCGCCATCATCGGGCTGTATGAAGCCATAGCCCTTCTGGGCATTGAACCACTTGACGGTTCCGGTAGCCATGGTCGTCTCTCCAAAACTTAAGGAGAAGGCCCGCGTGCGCGGGGCCGGATCGATCGAGTTTGGGAGAGTCGTCAGCGGCCCCGTCGCCAGAGCCGGTCTACGTCGTCAGGCCGAAAATCGATGGGCAGGATTTATATTTAATGGGATGAGAAATTGCGACGGCGCGATCGCGGATTCCCGGGCGTGGGGCTCGCGGGCCGCCGCGTGAAACGCAGTCGCGTAAAGAAGTTGGAAACCATGCTCGGATACAGTTTTAGGCAATTCATTTACCGTTCATGCGCCACGCCCCATGTTTCCCTCCAGGTGTTCACGACTTGCCTGTGTGCGGACGCGCACGGCGCCCGCCGCGCCCCAGGTCTAGAGGTGGCAAGTCTTCAAAAGGC
>PLZT01000690.1 GCA_003152255.1 Methylocystaceae bacterium
TGGAACAAGCTCGTCGACCAACCCTGGAGAATCATGTCCATCGGGCTACGCGATTGGGCCCACAGGTTCTGATCAATGAGAGCTGGTATTAGCCGGGTTGTGGCCGGACATTCTCGCCGATCTCGACTCCTTGACCGAGACCGAGGTCGAACAGGACGGCAAACGCTTTCTGTTGCGCACGCCGCCGCGTCCCGCCGCCAGCCTTGCCCTGCGCGCCGGCGGAGTAGCTCTGCCACCAACCGTCCGGCAAATCGCCGACGCCTGATCCCGCCCCACCCCTTCAGTTACAGAAAATGTAGTGCCAAGCCGGTTTTCCGGAACGGTTTTCGCCGTCCGGTCAATATGTTGCAAATTCGAACTGTAGAAGATCAGTTTGACGAGCAAATTCTTGCCGCCTACCCGCTCGGCGAAGCGGCTGTGGTCTTGGACGTCGGCCGCGCCCCGATGGCTCCGATTGGCCGCTCCATTGCGCCGAGGCTTATGCGCTTGCGGCACAGGACGCCTATGCACTTGCCGCCGATCTTTCGCGACGATCCGAAAAACTGTTCGCAGTTGCTTCGAAGCTGCGGGCCAAGAGCCCGTCGCGCCTTACGCGTATGTCACCACGCAAAAGTTTCTGGAAGTTTTTGGCCTCGCCAGTCTGCGCGACCTGCCCGACATCGAAGGGCTCGAGGGTGTTGGCTTGCTGTAGCCCCCGCGAACGAAATTGATCACGACGGCGTGTTGGGAATTCGGGCAGACGACGCTGAACTCGTGGATGAAATGGGCGAGGATTGAAAAGGATCGGCTCTATCGAATTAACACGCTCAAGCGCGGCGACAAAAGCGAGCAGCAGAGCCCTTGCGCTTTCGTCGTCATGGCGACTGGCGTTTTACGGCTCTGCGCGATCGCGTTTTTACGGACCGTCAGTATTTCGCGACGACTGGAGCGGGAGCTGCCCAGTCCACGACGACCATCGTTGGCGCCGCTTCGCGGCCTTCGGCCTCGGGCGCGCAGGCATCAAGCAACCCCGGCCAAGCAAGAGCGTGTTTTAATAGTGGCCGGAATTCGTAAGCGCGCGACTGAGCGCCGACAATCTGGCGTGGGATGTTTGCGCTGCGCCCTTTAGCTGCTCCAATTCGAGGCCTATGTCTCCCACAAATGAAACCACCGGAGTGGCGACGCGCCCTACCCTGCATGTGTCCACCTTGGCGGCGTCAAACGCTTCCCACGCGTTTATATCGTTTAGAACCTTGAAGGCATCCACCTCGAATGCTTTCAATAATTCGCAAGTCATCGAAAATACGCCTTTCGCGTGGGTAAAGGCCGCACGACTGGCCCCAACGAGCACAAAGTCGTTACTTTCCACTCTGCTCAGAACGCTGGACTCGCCTTCCGTTTCTTCATAAAACAGCTCTATAAGACGGGCGAATTTATTGAGGTCAGCGTTCATTCCGGAGTCGCCTTTTACAAGAGAGTTATTATAATCTCTCAGATTTTCAGCGGCCATGCTTAAGTAGCTCGTCGTTCCGTAGAACCAAATCCATACGTGAGGATCGAAATTTGCATTCCCGGAAGCCTTCTCCAAATCCGGATCATAGTCGTTCGGCGTTCCCCTAAAGCCGATTTTTACCTGCTTATACGCTTCGATGCTATCGGCCAGCATCTGATGCTTGCCGAGTTGAAACGCGCATGTGTCGATGCGCAGACTCGATGGCGTGAAAAAAGTTTCGGCAGGGCACCAGCCCCTCGATAGCTCGTCCTCGATCGCGGCTGCGGCGACCGCCACCATCTTGCTGCCGTAGCCTCCCTCGCCGACTTTACCGTTACGGTCCTTTCTGATTGATACCGGGCCGTCGGGCCCTTTAGGCGGCATTACGGCGTCATAGGTCGCGTCGTAATTGGGCGCGCCGGCGAACTGAGTGGCGAAAATATAAACGACAACCAGCACAGCCGCGACTCTATAGACCACGGAATTTCTTAAAAAGCCGCGGCCCTTGAAAACGCCGAACACGTTTGACGCGAAAAACTTCCGCTTGGCAAAGAGATCTGGAACGATGTATCCGCTGGCGTAAGTGAATTCTTCAACAAAAGTACTTATCGAATAAGAAATGTCCTGAATGACCTTCAGCTTTAAATAAGAAAGGCTTTTGACCGATTGCTCTGCCGTCCCGAAAATGTGTCGGGCGAAGCTTGTAGCGGAAATTTTCATTTTCTCCTCCTCGCGGAAAGACCGATCGACGAGCCGGAATCGTATCCGACAGCCGCCGGCTCGGTATTGAGATCGCGTCGAAAGCAAGGGCTCTCAAGCGATAATTTGCCATTCCAGCCGCCGACACATTTCGGGCTACCGTTATTTATCGTAGCACGAGCTAATAACTATCACAACATGATATTAATGGCTTGCCTCAAACTTGGCGTCAGATGGGCTTCTAAAAGGGAGGAAGTTGCTGGCTCCCGGCATGGAGCCCTTGCCGCCGCCCCCCTGGGCCGGCCGGGGTCGGACGCCGACGCGATGAATTGCAAGAAAAATCAGCGGGCACCATTGCGTTGCCGACAAGAGAATCAGCTCGTGTACTGCGGCCCGGTCCTGAGACAGCCGACTGCGCCTATTCAGGCTGCCAAGGATAGCTCTCCGACATTTACGTTGGCAACCCGAAGTTGAGCGGCTCGCACTTGAGTAGGCGTTTGATAGCCATGCCGCGCGACCAGCCAGTTTTCGTTATAGTGATGCGCGAACTCCTGGAGAGCTTGGCGTAATTCCTCGATCGTGTTGAAGACCCACACCCACAACAGGTTCTCCTTGAGCGTGCGGATGAATCGCTCGGCGACGCCATTGCCCTCCGGTTCACGCACGAAAGAGGGCGAGGCTTCGATGCCCAGACACTGGATTTCGTCCTGAAAGTCGCGGGACATGTAGTTGGAGCCGTGATCGTGACGCAGTTTCAATCCACGCGCCACGCCGGGCGTGATGGCTCCGAAGCAGCGGTGAACGCCCTGGCGCACCGGCTCCAACGCCTCGAAGCGATTGGCTGAACGCGCCGCGTGAATGCCGACGATTTCCGAATTGGCGTGTTCGACAGCGACGAAGACATAGGCCTTGCCNNCGACGTGGGCTCGCGCGAACGCCGGTGGCGCGCAGCCGCGCCCATATCTTGCGATAACCCTCGGATATGTTCCGCCAATTCGGTGTCCGAACAGGCGCCGACGGGGCCGGGACGGCGCCGGGCGGCGTAAGGCGCCGCCTCGACGCGAGCACGATAAACGCCGGCGCGTGAGACGTTCCACACGCGCGCAACTCGGGCCAGCCCATAACGGCGAACAAAAGAGGGCGAGAGCGTCTGGCTCATCGTCTCGGCCTCCCGCGGGCCAAAGGGCGTTTGCCCTCCATGGCGGCGATCTTGGCGTAGAGCAACTCGTCCATGGTGATCTCGCCCACCTTGGATTTCAGCCGGGCGATTTCGTCGTCGCGTTCATCACGCTCGCGCCCTTTCGAGGCTGAAGCGGCGCCTTCCAAAGCGCGTTCGCGCCATTCTGTCAGCTTGGCCACCGAGACATTCGTGTCTCGGGCCACAAGATCCAGCGGCTCTCCGCGCAACAGTCGCGACACTACCGCCATCTTGCGCTGAACGGAAAAACGCTTCGGCCCATTTGCATCGACGCCCGAGGAGGCGCCTCCGCCAGCTTTGGGAGAGCGCTCCGGGCCCCTTCGGGCTTCCGCCCTTCATCGACCGTCATCTCTATACCTCCGGTTGCGGTTCAATTTACCGCAGCCGGATGTCTCATACGACCTCCGGCTGATTGACTCGGCTGGGGGTGGGATTACGCCAAACGCTGGACAATCGATATCGACCAGTCATGGCGACTCTCAAGACTCTGTGGTGGGGGCGGCGTTGTTGTTGGCAAGCCGTGGCGGCAGGCGGCGCCAGGGCGGCGGCGTGGCTCGTATCGCCTTCAACGCCGCGATCGTCTCGGGATCGGCGCGCACCAGCACGGCGCGTTTCGAGCCGCCGCCGATGTTGCGGCAGGATAGACGTCCCTTCTGGACCCAAGTGTAGAGGGTCGGCTGCGGCATGCCGACTTCTTGCGCGAGCTCGCGGATCGTCCATTCGTTCTCCAGACGCTCGATTTGCGGCGGTCGCCGGCGATATTTGAGCGGCTCCGCGCCCGATTTGAGCAGGAGATGGTGAACCATTTGGGCATTGAAGGTGTCGCGGCGCTTGGCCGGGCGCCATCCTTCGGTGTTGAGGATCTCGGCGACCTTCGCGCATTCGAGGCCCTCGCGGCGCAGTTCCGCGGCGCGCGCCGTCAAGGCCAAATAAGTGCTCAGCGAGGTCAGGCGCGCGACGGGACGCGTGAGCGCGTGGGCCGTGCGGGCGCCGCCATGCCAATGGCATTCAATGCGGACCTTTTCCGTGCCCGCGACCACCTCGACCAGGACGCGTTCGAGCAGCAGGCGCACACGACGGTCTGGCGCTCCTGCTGCGTCGTGGTTTCGGCGCGCCAGAGCGCCGGCAGATCCTGCGACAGTCCGCGGATCGCGGCCAGCTCGGCCGCGGAGGGAGCCTCCTTGCGCGCGCGCTTGACGCGTTCATGGTCCGCCTCAAGACGGGCCTGCTCCGTCAAGGCCGCCTCCCAGTCGCGTTCCAGTGTGCGCGCCACCAGCCGGTTCTCTGGCTCCACGGCGGGATATTGCCCGCGCGCGCGTTCGACTTGCCAGCTCGCCCGCTCCAGCCTTTGACGCCAATGCCGGTCGAGCGCCGCGCGCTCGGCCTCAAAATTCTCGACGAGCGCCAGGCTCGCCTCGATCGCCGCCGGCTTCAGCGCCTCCAAAACGAGACCAGAGATCAGCGCGTCGAGCGGCGCGGCCTTCAACGATTGACAAAACGCCTCGCCATAGCAGCTCTGCATTTGCGAACAGACGTAGCGGGCCGCATGGCCGTTGTGGTTGTACTGCGCCAGCATGCGCAGACCGCAGCGGCCGCAGATCAGCAGGCCGGAGAGAAGCGCGCTTCCCGCCTGCGGCGTCCCGCCGCACGCCGCCTTGTTGGCCTTCAGCTGCGCCTGATTGCGCTCATAGCGCTCGAAGCTGATGTAAGCGGGCAACCGATCGTGCAGAAAAACTTCGGCCTCTCCGGCGCGCGGCGATCGGCGTCCCGTTCCCGGACGGCCGGGCTGCTGCCGGCGCCTCTCGACCGCGCGCACGCCATAGGCGTAAACGCCCGCATAGATCGGATTGGCGAAGAGATTGAGCAAGGTCGCGCGAGAGTGGCGCGATTGACGCGCCGCCATTCAAGCTCGCCTTGCCCGGACCGCCGCGCAGGCGCACCGGCATGCGGATGTCATGCTCGACCAGATAGGTCATCACCTTGCCGACCGTCTTGAAGCAATCGAACAAATCGAAGACGAGGCGGATCGTCGCCTGCGCCTGCTCGTCGGGGTCGAACGCCACCTCGCCCGAGGGGCGGCGTGCATAGCCCATCGGCGCGGGCTTGCCCAGCTCGCCCCGCCGCGCCTTGGCTTTCCGGGCCGCCAGCATCCTTGCCTTGAGAATATGCAGCTCAGCTTCCGACATCGTCCCTTTGAGCCCCAGCAGCAGACGATCGTTGTAGTTGGAGGGGATCATACACCCCGTCGGCGTCGGCGATCAGCGTGTCGAATAGCGCGCATATCTCCAGAAGCTGATGCCAATCCCGACAGGAGCGCGCCAGTCGCGACATCTCGACGCCGAGCACGAGACCGACCTTGCCGAGGCCGACCTCGGCAACCAGCCGCTGAAAGCCCAGGCGTCCCTCGACGCTGGCGCCGGAGCGCCCGAGATCGTCGTCATCGACGACGATCTGCTCCCGCAGCCAGCCGAATTGCGCCGCCCGATCCGCGAGCGCGTATTGCAGCTTGGTCGACTCCTGATGGCGTTCAACCTACTGAACCGTGGATTGACGGACATAGACGATCGCCAGACGGTCTTGATGGCGCCGGAGAATCTTGTCGGAAACCAAGCCGCCGCGGCGTTGGACGAGACCCGCGTCCGTCATGGGGCGCCTCCGTGACGACGGTAGCGCTGCGCATCTGATGCAAGGCCATATGTCCCAGGAGCGTCGCTATGCGCCCCGTCGTTCGGGAGGCAGCATGTTCCAAATCGACGCCGGCAGATCGCTCATCGCGGGATCCAAGCCAACGGGCCAAAGCGGATAGCGCTTCAAACGCGATTCTCGGCGATTCGCGGCGTTCCGTCAATTTATGAGCGGTATCGTGAATGGGATATCGAGCCGGGATTTCGCGACACGAAGGACCTTCGTTTCGGCATGGGCCTGAGCGTTCTACGCATCGCCGATCCGCAACGGCGCGACAGGCTTCTTCTTCTGAACGCCTTCGCCATCGTGCTTTTGACGCTGCTCGGCGCCGCCGGCGAAAGCCTCGGCATGGATCGCCATCTCAAGGTCAACACCGCCAAACACCGAACGCATTCGTTGTTCCGGCAGGGCTGCATGCTTTATGAACTGATCCCAAACATGCCCGACGCTCGGCTGCGGCCTCTCGCTGCGCGATTTCACGAAAATCTGAATCAACACGAAGCATTCAATCAAACCTTCGCGATCGTCTGAAAAATGAGCGACTGTCTTTCCTGTCAAGCGTTTTGCTATTTTAATTTGGTCCGGATAATCGCGTTTAAGATGGTCAAGAGTTGTCGGATGCAAGCGACTATGGCGAGTTTTTTTGGCTTTCCGTTTTTTAGAAGTCTTTCGTAAGTGGCTTTGATGGTGGGGTTCCATCGGATGGCGACCAGGGCGGCCATGTACATGACGTTGCGAACGCCGGTTCGTCCTCCGCTGATCATGCGTTTGCCGCGCCATGCGCCGGAGTCGCGATTGAAGGGCGCGACACCGACTAGCGCCGCGAGTTTGCGGCGATCAAGCGAGCCCAGTTCAGGCAGATCAGCGATGATCGTTCTCGCTATGACGGGTCCAACGCCAGGGACGGAAGTCAGCAAATCCTCGGTTTCGCGCCAGGCTGGCGTGGCCCGCACAGCAGCATCGATATCGGCATCGATATCGGCGAGTTCCTTTTCCAGGAAGCCGATATGGCGTTCGATTTTCTTGATCAGACGCTTGTCCGCGACGCGCCGTTTTCGGTTGGCTTCCATACCGATCATCTCGACGACTTGGCGCCGTCTGGCGACAAGTTCACCCAGTTTTTGGGCCTGCGGCGAGGAGATTGGCCGCGCCTCTGGTTTCATGCGCTCGGCAAAGAGCGCGATCACCTTCGCGTCAATGGCGTCTGTCTTGGCGAGCCTGCCGAGGGCGCGTGCAAAGTCCCGGATCTGGCGCGGATTGACGACAGAGAGCGGTAGACCCGCGCTGGCCAGCGCGGCAGCGACCGTCGTTTCAAAGCCGCCGGTGGCTTCCAGCACGATCATTGACACGTCGAGCGCCGCGAGACGTTCGACTCGTCCGACGGGCGCAAATGCACATCCAGACGAACCTTGGACACATCGATACCGACGCAAGTTGTGACGCAGCGAGGTTCGTCCATGACCCATCCTTGCAGATGCGGGCTGAATCGGCCCTTGCGACTTTTCGGGCATTCGGACAATCGGACGGAGGCCGCGCCTTGCTCATTTACGGGTTCATTGACCCTAGTGGAGAGCGGGCTAACCTCCGTCCTTAACCTCGCCGACTTCAAATCGGCTGGCAATTGAAAGATACAAGGGGATGGCTGAGCCCTGGACCTACAAAATCAATGTCTCGCCATGATATGAGTCGATCCACGGAAGCGCTACACTAAGGAGCTGGACGTATTTCCCACGTTGGTGTGGAAGAATCGGAACACGGTTGATGACGAACAAGGCCTATAATGCCTATAGCCAAGCACTCGCTTCTCGAATGCAAGCCGATTACAACGCCTTTGTTAAAATCGGCCTTCGCGTTTAGACTTTCCCCTAAACTGTTGATCGACTTAGTCACCGCCGCGAGGTGTTCATCGATTGCCCTACTGTTGTTTTCGGCTGTTTCTTTTAAGGCTTCCAGCTGATCGGTAACGTGTTCCAGTGAAGTTTCGAGTATGCCGATCCGTTCGCGAATAGCATTGAGCTCTTCTTTTTGCGACATCAGCTGGAACGGGCCGGCGGGGCCGACATCGGTATCAATGGATAATGACAAGTGACGATTTGGATCCTTTTGACAGGTTATTAAGTTATAGGCTCCTTGCAATACCTTTGGATTTTCCGGCGTGGCCTTCTGATAGTCGTCCGGAGGACATGCAAACGACGGATCGTTGGGAGTAACTGAAAGGCCACGTATTTTTAACGGATCACTGGCACCGCCTTTTTTTTGCAGACTGATGGTGAAACTATCTCTATTCGGCGAAACCGAGGAAAGTTTGGCAAAAAAACCTTGCTGTTCCGCTATGACCCCGGCGCATCCAATTATGGATTTAGTGATACCTTCGCTCTGCCTGTCGATATAAGCTTTTATAGCCGCATTTGTCGCAATCCGCTCGTAATCGACGCCAAGAAAGCTCTTTCGATTCTCTGCCCAGTCTGAATCACTTGACGTCGTTTCCAACACGAAATCGACATAAGCGGCAATGTCGCCGTCCGCATTAATTTTGGTGTCCTTAGCGGCGCTATAGGAAGCATAAATATCGGCGCCAACCAAATGCTGCATTTGAAAAAATTTTTGTTGTATCGAACCCTGAATATTGACGTCTGATTGGACATTTTTGGCGAGAGCTAGGCAGATATCCGTCGCTTCCGCCGCACGTGCAATTCCAACGCTGGTGACACAACAGCCTGCAGAAGCGACGACCGCCGCCGCAGCCAGCAAAGCGGCTCTACGCCAAACAAAGAAATGCACTGTTCTTCCTCCGACGCTTGTTGAAGGGAAGTCAATCATAAATGTGCGAAATAAGCAATAATTGATCGGGATAGGGCCAGGGCAATCGGGTGAAGAAGCGGGTGACAAACGCCTGAAGTGCTGAATCTGTCGTGATCCACTGATTCGCATGGTGGAGACTGACGATGGATGCGGACGCGGCGGGACTCGAGACGCTTGTCGAGACGACGGTTTTTCTGTCTTATTTCAAGGATATGCCTGATTATCGGCAGGCCGGCAAGGTGACCTATCCGCTCGATGAAATCCTTCTGCTTTGCCTACTCTCGGTGCTGGCCGGGGCGGAAGCTTTCACCGAGATGGCCCGGTTCGGCGAGAAAAAGATCGAGCTTTTGCGGCGGTTCCGCCCGTTCAAGGACGGCACGCCGACGCATGACCATCTCGGCGACATTTTCGCCACGCTCGACGCGCAGGCCTTCCAGCGCTGCTTCGTCGCCTGGGCGGCGTCGCTGACCAACACGCCAATGGAGGTCGTCGCCATCGACGGCAAAACCTCGCGCCGCTCCTATCAGAAGAAGGGGTCGAAGGAGCCGATCCACATGGTCTCGGCCTTCGCCGCGCGCCAGCGCCTCGTGATGGGGCAGGTCAAGGTGAACGAAAAATCCAACGAAATCATCGCCATCCCCGCGCTGCTGGACATGATGTCGATCGAAGGCGCCGTCGTGACCATCGACGCCATGGGCTGTCAACGCGCCATCGCCAGGAAAATCCTCGACAAAAAAGCCGATTACATCATCGCGCTCAAGGGCAATCAGGGAACGCTGCATGAAGACGGAAAGCTTTACGTCGCCGAGCAGAAGGCCAATGACTTCAAGGATGCGGCGATCAGCCGACACGAGACGATCGATGGCGATCACGGCCGCATCGAAACGCGGCGCTACACCGTATTCCATGATGTCGAATGGCTGCGAAAGCTACATGACTGGCCAGGATTGAAAGGCCTCGTCATGGTCGAGAGCACACGCGAAATCAATGGCAAGATCACGCAAGAGACGCGGCTTTACATCACCTCGCTGGCGCTGCTGGCCAATCTGGTCGGACCGATGATCCGCGATCATTGGGCGGTGGAGAACGTATAGGCATAGGGACTCTCAAGATTAGCGATGAAGGGAGCACTTCAGGGAGTTGGCGGTGATTTGATGCTGGCTTTTATCGCCTCGATGGCGGCGGCGTCGGCATGAACTAGCCTTCGAGGACGGGACGCCGCTGCGATAGCGCGGCTGCGCAACCGTCCTTTGCGCACCCAGCCATAGATGGTCGATCCAGGAACAGCGAGTTTCTCAGCCAATTCTGGGATTGTCCATTCATCCGGCTCGCGATCCACCTTGGGGACGCGCAGCTGACGCGCTGCCTCCTGGGGTGCGGCGCTGTAAAGCAGGTGGCGGACCATGGATGGGCTGAACGCATCGCAACGCTTGGCCGGCCGCCATCCTTCACGGTTCAAGATGGTCGCGATTTTGGCGCTGTCGCTCCCGGCGTGGTGAAGTTCCGACACCCGGGCGACCAATGCGGTGTAGGTGCTGAGGGCCTTGGCGTTGGAAACCGGGCGGATCACCCTGTGCTGCGTCCGAACGCCACCGTGCCAGTGACATTCGACACGGACCTGTTCAGTGCCATCGATAACTTCAATCAGAATACGGTCCAGGAGCAGACGCACTATGGTCTGACGATCTTCCTGGGTCGTTGTTTCGGCGCGCCACAGTGCCGGCAAGTCCTGAGCCACAGCTTGTATCGCGGCGATTTCCGTCAGGCTCGGCGCCGCCGGCTGCTCGCGCCGACGTCGCTCGAAATCGGCTTCCAGTCGCGCCTGGTCCCCCAACGCTTCTTCCCAGGCTCGCTCAAGCGTGCGGGCCACCAATCGGTTCTCGGGTTCTACGGCCTGGTATTGGAGATGCGCCCGCTGGGCGGCATAGGCGGCCCGTTCCAAGTTTTGCCGCCAAAGCCGCTCCAGCGCTGCGTGCTCAGCCTCCACATCCGCGGCAACCGCGAGGCTGACCTCGATGGCCGCCGGTTGCACCGCCGCCAAGACGAGGTCAGCGATGAGCTTGTCGAGGGGCGCCGCCGTCAGCGATTGGCAGAGCGGCTCGTCATAAGTCGATCTCATGTTCCCGCACTGATAGCGGGGAGCATGGCCATTGTTGTTATAGGCCGAGGTCATCCGTAAGCCACAGCGGCCGCAGATCAGAAGTCCCGATAGTAACGCGCTTCCGGCGCGAGCCGGACCTTTCAGTCTGGCTGCGTTCGCCCGGAGCCGAGCCTGATTTTCCTGATACTGGTCCCAGGTGATGTAGGCGGGCACATGATCTGGAATGACGACGGCGGCATTGTCGAGTTTGGGCGATTTACGCCCGGTCCTTGGATGACCTGGCTTATAACGCCGCCGATCGGTCGGACGCAGGCCATAGACGTAGGCGCCGGCGTAGATCGGGTTGACCAATAGACAATACAACGATGGACGGTTAGGCCGGCGCCACTCAAGCTCGCCCTTGTTCTGGCCGTTGGCAGCGTGGACTGGCATGCGGATCTCGTTGATGGCGAGATGGCGCAATACCTTGCCGATCGTGCCGAAGCGTTGGTAAAGGTCGAAGACCAAGCGGATCGTTGCTTGCGCTTGCTCATCGGGATCGAGAATGATTTCTCCCGATGGCCGGCGCACATAGCCCATGGGCACAGGCTTACCAAGCTCCCCACGCCGCGCCTTGGCCATCCGCGCTTCGAGCATTCTCGCCTTGAGGATGTGGAGTTCGGCCTCTGACATCGTCGCCTTCAGCCCCAAAAGAAGCCGGTCATTGTAGCAACCTCCGGGATCATACACGCCTTCGGGATCAGCGATGAGCGTGTCGAACACCGCGCAGATCTCCAGCAATTGATGCCAATCCAGACAAGAACGCGCAAGGCGGGACAT
>PLZT01000203.1 GCA_003152255.1 Methylocystaceae bacterium
GCTTGTCGATCTTCCCATGGCCTTCGCCGACCAATGGTCCGCGCTCGGACTTGTTCGTCCGGCCTGACCACGGCGCCCGCCCGGCGGCTGAAGTCGCGGGCGAAGCGGCGCTGCCCCCATGCGGAGATATTCGCGGCTCCTTATCGAGCAATGAACCCGGGCATATATGAGGCGCGTCCGATGAAGCCATTGGTCCGCCGGCGCCTAAACGTTTTTCCTCCCGACCAAGTCGGAATCGAACCTGCCTCCGCGATTGTCGAACCGGTCTCTTCAGGTCGCCTCAACGCTCTCGGCGGAAAATGAAATTTTGCGCTCGGAGACTCCCGTCGAATTGACGCGCGAAGTCTCCGATTTTGGAGTCTCTGACACGCGCTCTTTGGCGCAACGCCCTGCTAAGTCCCGGACATGTCGGGACTCTCCGCGAGACTAAAAAGCGTAGCAAAAACATGAAGTTAGCGTGGTGGAGCCAGACGGAATCGAACCGACGACCTCTTCAATGCCATTGTTAAAATCTGTCGTTTCTAACCGTTCCGGCGCATTCCGATTTATTCCACAGCCCTTGCAAAACAGAGCGTAGCAGCTCATTCTCATTCCGCGCTGTTCCTCCCAATATATTTCCGGTGCCGATATGGTGCCGATATGAAAAGCCTCCATGCCGGTTCTGAAGCTCACGAAAAGAAGCGTTGACGCCCTCGAGCCCGGCGACAAAACCTATTTGGCTCGCGACGCTGATCTGAAGGGTTTCGCCTGTCGCGTCACGCCAGCGGGTGCAAAGTCATGGGCAGTTGCCTATCGTCCGCGACCAGGCGGCAGGGGCGTCCGCGAGAAAGTGGCGACGCTCGGCGGCGTGACGCAGCTAACGCCCGATCAAGCGCGGCGCATGGCGGCGGACATGCTCGCACAAGTTCGGCTTGGCGCTGATCCGGCCGCCGAAAAAGCCGAGCGACGCAAGGCGCTTACTGTCGGCGACCTGCTTGACCTATTCGATGCGCAATATGTTGGGCCGATGGTCAAGCCGGGAACCGCCCTAAGCCATCGCATTGCCCTTGCCGAGCTTCGCGGAGCGCATGGCGGATTGAAGGCGGAAGCGCTTACGCGAGGGCATGTCGCGACGCTCCACGCCCGAATGTCCGATCGTCCCTACGCGGCGAATCGCGCTGTTGCGGTGTGGGGCAAGGCGTTCACATGGGCGGCGTCACGCGGCCTTGTGCCGGAGGGCGTCAACCCGACGAAGGGGCTGCAGAAATATCGCGAGCAAGGGCGCGAGCGGTTTTTGACCTCGGAAGAATTGGGGCGGCTCGGATCGGCGCTCGCCGATGGCGAAACCATCGGGCTGCGCTATGACGTGGACGAGACAAAACCGAAAGCAAAGCACGCGCCCAAGGCTGAAAACCGGCGCGTCCGACTTGACCCGTTCGCCGCCGCCGCAATTCGACTCTTGATTTTGACCGGCGCTCGGCTTCGCGAAATCCTTCACGCACAGTGGGGACAAGTCGACTTTGAGCGCGGAATTCTTTTCTTGTCGGACTCGAAAACCGGGCGCAAGCCGGTTTATCTGAGCGCCGCCGCGCTCGCCATCTTGGCCGCGCTTCCGCGCCTCGAAGGCAACCCGCATGTCATCGCCGGGGCGAGGGACGGTGCGCCGCGCGCGGACCTCAAAAAGCCTTGGGCCGCTGTCTGTCGCGCCGCCGGGCTCGAGGGCGTCCGGCTTCACGACCTGCGGCATTCATTCGCTAGCATAGGAGCGGGGGCGTCTATGGGGCTCCCAATCATTGGGAAGCTGCTAGGCCATACACAGGCGTCAACCACGGCCCGTTACGCGCACCTGGACGCGGACCCATTGCGCCGCGCCGCCGACACGATCGGGGCGACGATTGCGGCCGCGATGGACGGGCGCAAGGGCGGCGAAGTCGTGGCGATCGCTAAGAATAAAGGCCCTCGCCATGGTGACTAAGCCGACTGGACGGCCGCGCGGGAGGCCGAAGAAAGAGAAGCCCGAAAAACAGCGTCGCGAAGTCGGGCGCCCGGCCGTGCCGATTTGGCTTGACGAGGATCGTTATCGTGTCGCGCTTCACCTCGTGCTAACGACGCTGCAAAAGGCGGATAACGCGCCGGCAGCGCGCTTGGTTGTCGCCTTGACGGAATGCCTTGAAATCGAGCCGAATAATGATTGTGGTTTTGTTCGCTTCGAGCAGGTCCGGCGACCGGGCGCGGCCGCCACGGTTGCGGGCAGATCGTCGACAATTCGCGGCAAAGCGCGAAGAAACAGGACCGAATTAGAGGCTTATTGGCTGCACCATATGACTTCCGCTATGGCGCTGGCCTTCGGCGCGAAGAACGTGCTGGCAAAATACAAAATCATTCAGCACGCCGACGCCATCGGCGAAAAGCAATTTGCGATTGAGTTTCTAGTCCCGATTGCGGACGCGAGCGCGGGCGCGGACCTTAAGCAAACCCTGCTCGACCTGCCGCCCGATTTTTTCGCTAATTTCGTATCAGCGACAAATCCGAAAATGTGACTATCGTTCAAAGCCGTTCCACCAGAGGGATGGCCGTGCAACTCAATTTGCAAAGCCATTCCGGAGAGAGGATGGCTATGCAACTCACCACCAAAAACCAAACGGTTTTGCTGACGCCGAAGGAAGCGGCGGCGCGGCTTCGCGTTTCGGAATCGACGCTGGCGAAGTGGCGAATGACGGCGTTGCGCGCGCTAGCCTTCGTCAAGGTCGGCCACAAGGTGCTTTACGATGAGCGCGAGGTGGAGAGGTTCATCGCGGCGCAGATGCGCCATTCGACGAGCGATGCCGGCGCGGAGGCCGCCAGGGCGAAAAGCTCAGCGAGGCGCAAGTAAACTTCAAGTTCTGGTGCGTCCGGCATGGCCAGCCCTACGTCGTGGCGCAGTCGATCGAAGACGTGCGCGCCGCTTTCGACGTTTGGCGCGTCGTCGACTGCACCCTCACGAACAAAACCATCCCCAACATGCCGCGTCGCGATGACGCCGCGTCCCTTTAGACGGAGCCTTATCATGCAATTCGAGGCGCGCAATTTTCGCATCATGAAAAAGAACACGCTGCTTGGATTCGTGGAGATCGAAACGCCTTCCGGACTGGTAATTAACGACGTCGCCTTGCACGAGAAGAATGGCAAGCATTGGCTGTCAATGCCAGCCCGCGCCTATGAGAAGAACGGCGAAAAAAGTTGGATTCCCTACGTCAAATTTAAAAATCGCGAGACGACCGATAAATTTCAGGCCGCCGCGCTGCCCGCCGTTGTCTCCGCCCTCAAGGAAGCGGAGGGCGGCCATGATTGAAACACACAACGCCAGCCTGGCGCAAATTCTCGCCAAGGGCGGCCTTGCAGTCTTTCCGTGCGGTGCAGATAAGAAGCCCGTTTTTGGATGCAAATGGCGGGACGCATCCACAACCGATCCATTGAGCATCGAAACCCTGTGGCGCGACAATCCGGACGCGCCGCCCGCGATCGATTGCGGCAAGAGCGGCCTCGCCGTTGTCGACGTTGATAATCATGAAGGCGGCGAGAATGGGTGCGCCAAATTCGCCGAGATGGAATGCGAAAACGGTTCCATAGACTTCGCCCCGCGCATCACGACGCCGAGCGGCGGGTATCACGTTTATTTCGCACAGCCCGAAGATGGCGGCCCGATAGGGAATGGCACAGGCGACCTTCCGAAAGGAATAGATGTGCGGGGCGTTGGCGGATACGTCCTCGCCGCCGGGGCTGTTATGCCCGATGGTCGCAAATACACGCCACAGCCGGCATCGCCGCGCCTGTCGGATGTATTGGCCAACGGAGGCCTCGCGCCCCTTGATGGATGGCTCCTCGATCTCATTCGCCCCGCGCCGTCGCAACAGGAAAAGACCGCGCCGCCCCGTCGCGAAACCAATGGCGATTGCTCCGCATATGCGAATGCCGCGTTCGATAACGAATGCGGCAGCGTCGCCAATGCGGGGAAGGGCGGCCGGAACGAGCAGTTGAATAAATCGGCATTTAACCTCGGCACGCTGATCGGCGCCGGGCTGCTAGGGGAGGCCGAAGTCGAAGCGTCGCTTCTCGCGGCCGCGAAACAATGCGGTCTAACTAATGGTGAGGCAAGGGCGACTGTCAAATCTGGAATGAAAAACGGAAAAGACCACCCGCGCCAGCGTCCCGACGACAACCGCCGCGGCAATGGACAAGACTGCAAAGGCGACGACGCCGAGAAGCATCGTTCGCAGCCCCTTGAGCCGCCGGCGCCTATCGCGTTCAAAACAGCGGCGAGGTTTTGCGGCGAATATGTCCCGCTGGCCTACACAATAGAGCCAATCCTGCGATCCGCGTCGCTCTATACATTGACGGCCAAGACAGGCGCGGGGAAAACCGCCTTCAATGTAATAGCCGCTCTCGCCGTAGCGACCGGACGCGCCGACATTCTCAACCGCGAAGTCGTCAAGGGCCGCGTCGCCTATCTCGCTTGCGAGAACCCCGACGACATCCGAATGCGCATCAAGATCGCCGCCTACCTGCTCAGCATCAATCTCGATGACATTGGCGACGATCTGCTGATTTTGGATTATCGCGCCAAACCGGAGGCCGTTCACGTGGAACTAAAACGGCTCGCCAAACAGAGACCGTTCGCGCTGGTCATCGTCGATACCCTCGCCGCGTTTTTCGACGGCGACGACATTAACAACGCCGTTCAAGGCGGCCAATTCATGCGCCGGCTGCGACCTCTCACACAAATCGCCGGCCTGCCGACCGTCCTAGTGTCGGCGCATCCCGTAAAGAACGCCTGCGAAGACGCGCTCATTCCCTACGGTAGCGGCGCAATCCTCAACGAGGTGGACGGTAATTTGACCTTATGGAAGCGGCCCGATACCGGGACTGTATCTCTGCATTGGCAAGGCAAATTGCGCGGGCTGGAGTTTCAGGCCGTCCAGTTCCGGTTCGAGGAAGCGGCATCGCCGGAAATTCTCGACGCCAAGGGACGGGAAGTGCGCCTGCCGACGATGAGGCCATCATCCGAACAAACATCCGATGACAAGCAAGCGTCGGAAGCCGACCGCGACCGCGCGCTGCTAGCAGCCATGGTTGAATGCCCAGGCGCGACCATCCGCCATTATGCGGGCATCACCGGCGTTGCCCAAACAAACATAACGCGAAAACTCCAACGCCTTGCCAAGGCTAAGCTCGTCGAGCAGGTTCTCGACAAGTGGACGGTGACGGCGAAGGGGCGGAAAGCCGTCGCCACCCCCGGAACAGAGCCGCCCGCAACGCCTAGAGAAACCTATGTTTTTACCGGAACAAGAAAAAGCCCGGAAAACCAAGGGTCTGTTCCGGGGGTGGAACAAGAAAAAAGCGGAACAGAAACCGGAACAGAGCCGCCCGCAACGCCTAGAGAAACCTATGTTCCACCCGGAACAGAGCTTGTGGAACAAGACCAATGTTTATCTCCGTGTTCCACTCCCTCTCTCTCTAAGAGAGGGTGGACCGGAACAGGTGGAACAGAAACCGAGGTTGAGGGCGGTTTTTCTTTTATCGAGGATCGAGCCGACGACTGGCAGGAGGAGGCGCTTTGACCTCCGCCCGCGCCCTGCTCGCCGAAGCAGCCGCCCGAGGCGTCCGTGTCCATCTGCGGCACGGCGAGCTTAAGGCCGCTTATCGCGGAGCCCCGCCACGCGACTTGCTGGACAAGCTGCGGGCCGCCAAGCCGGAGATTATCGCGGAGATCGCGGCCGAAAGCGCACCCCCGCCGACGCAACCCGCGTCCGTTGTCGCAATGCCGCCACCGCCGGCATTGACGCCAGAGCACCTCGCAGACGCCCGCGCCGCCGTCGATCGTCTTCTCGACCAGATGGCGCACGAGACCGCTCGCCGCCGGGAATGGTGGCGCGAGCCTCCCGAGGGCTGGGCCAAGAGCCGGCATTGGCGGGACGCCGTGCGAAGGGACAAGGGAATGTCGGCGAACTGCCAGAATCAGAAAAGGAAAGCGCAATGAAAGCAAATACGTCCGTCTCCGGTCCCCTCTTAATTAAGGCCGCGATTTTTGCCTGCGGCTGGCGCTGACATGCGCTCGCGCGCTACTCGTGCATCGACTACCTTCGGGGAAGGACCCAATGAAATCAAAGACTTACGTTGCTTATGGTTAAGCTCTGGGTCCTTCCCCTATAGTGACCCTCTCGCGGGTCAAGCCCGAGCGCTTGGTATAACTCTAGGCAGAATTTCCTAAGGTGTGAACAGTGAACAAAACCGAAGCCGACACAGTTTCCAAGAGTGGATTTGCGCGTCGCTTAGGCGTCACACGGAGCCGCATTACAGCATTGATAAAGCGGGGGCTTCCGGTTCGCCGCGACGGAAAAATTGTTGTTACCGATGCTCTGCAATGGGTGAAGAACAACTGTAAACAAGGAAACACATATCTTGATCGCGGCGTTAACAGGCTGATCGCCGCCGACGCCGCTGCGGAGCCCACGGTCGCTATTGTCGGGCCGGCGGACGCGGCTGGTGACTTTCCTGAATTTTGGAGCACGAGCGAGGCAATCCGACGCAAGGAAAGCGCGGTCGCTCGATTGAAGGAACTGGAGCTTGCGGAGCGCAGCGGCCGGCTACTGGACGCGGCCGAGGTGCTTTCGGACTGGACTACGCAACTGACCGACCTCCGCAAACGGATGCTCTGCGTCGCGTCGCGCGTCGGCACCAGATTATCGCATTTGTCGCGGTCCGAGGTATCCGAGATTGATGCCGAAATTCGCGCCGCGCTTTTTGAATTATCGGGAGCAGAGCCATGATCGCGAGATTGACCGCGCCGCCGCCGCCAAACGTGGACAGTGTGAATGAACGGCTGATCGAGCTAACCCGCCAAGTCGAGCGCGCGTTTGCAATGCTTTGTGCTTTAACCGAGCGCGTTGCTGCAATCGCGGCCGAACCAAATACGAGGCGTCGAGAGGATGACGAAGCCCTGCCAGCGCGGCCGCCGGGAACGTGGGTATCGTTCAAGGAAGCGTCCTATCTAACCGGCCGTTCATTGCCTTGGCTTCGAAAATGGCGAGGGCGCGGCGAGATCGCGCAGCATATCGAGGGCGGTTGCATCCTGCTCAATCTGGAAGACGCGCAGCGTGCGCTCGTGCGCCATTCGCGCACATTAAAAACAGTGCGATTGTCGAATCATGACGAAGAAACTCCTCGATCCGCTCGCCCTATCTCGCGCTCGCCTCATCGCCGCCGAAACTGAATTGCTCGCCGCCCGCGAGGCGATGCGCGCGCAAGCAAAAATCGCGGGTGTTACGCACGCTAGTTTGTTTGGGGAAAGCGCGCTCGTTTTGCGCTCAAGTGCTGAGCGATGGGTTAAGGAAGCGCATTCCGAGGGCTGGGACGATGCGCGCGCGGTGGACAAAGAAAACACCCGCGCGCTCGAACGCATCGCGAAGGAAGCGGCCGACGACAGAGCCGCCGGAAGACCGAGCAAGTTCGCGCATCTTGCCGGTTGCGGCGAGGCGCTGGCGAGGAACGTGCGCAACGAGAAACAGTTCGAAATCGATCCGAAGGGATGCGACGCCGATTTTCTGGAAGAGCGTCGCCGCATGGAAACTATCAGCGGTCTCTACAAACTTTGCGAAGCGTCCGGCGTGGATTTTGAGACAGCGTTTCCACCCGGTTCGCTCGCGACGCCGGCGAAGATGGCGATGGCCGAAACGATCGTCGCTGGCGCGAGCCGCCGTGAAAGCGTTGTCGATTTAGCAGCGCGGAGAGGATCAAAAAAATGAGTTTCGTTTCCCGATTCCAACAAGTCGCCGATGCTTTCGAACGCGAGAAAAGGCGCCTCTCATTTTACAAGCCGACCAAGCCCGCGAAGCCCGCGCCCGCGCCAGCAAAGCCTGCTGGTAAGCGAAAGGCCGGCGAAGGACCGGATGCGGCCGAATGGTCCGACACCGTGTCAGACCCCGTAGCGCTGGCGGCCAGTATCTGCCGTGCGGCGGCCAAAGCTCGCGGCGAGATCACGGATGATGACGACGCCGACGACGACCAGGACGACCAGGAAATTGTTGACGCCGACGAGGAAGACGACAACGCCAAGAAGGCGAAAGACTTGGCGAAAAAAATAATAGAGGCGGGCAAGCGCCGGAGAAACGAGCAATGAGCGGATCATGGCGTCTCGCGGGCGCGGCGACGGAGGCGCATCAAATCGAGGAGAACGAGGCGCTCGCTGCGATCGCGAGCGGTTCCCAAAATTGGGCGGTGACGCAAGTTGCGATCGGGAACAGCGCAACGCTGTTGTGTCCCTCGCGCGCCGGCCGGAGAAGTGTCACGCTGACAAATCGTGGCGTCACAGCGATTTATTTCGGCAGCGACAACAAAGTATCCGTTGCATCCGGCGTCCCTCTTCCCGGCATCGTCGGCGCGTCAAAAACAATCGGAACAAGCGCTGAGATATGGGGCATCACGGCCGACGCGGCGAACGTGTCCATCGAGGAATTGTTTAACCGGAGCGAATGAAATGGTTGTCCGAATTTTGACCGGCGCGCAAGTTGAGCGAAGCAATTTTGTCATGCCTACTGACGTGGAATTGCGCCAATTGATGCATCTGGTTTTGACGAGGTTTCCTATCCTAGACGGCGCGAACGCGCGCGACTGGACCCCGCGCGACGCCCTGGAGCGCGAGCGAAGTTTCAAAAACGCATTTTGGGCATTGGCATTTTTCACGCGACTCGAAAACGTGGAACGAAAGCGCGTTCATTCGACGAGTTTTTGGTGCGGTGAAGTTGATGCGTTTTTGAACCAGAGCAATGTTTGGGATTTTGAGTGTGGCCAGGCCCCGTTCACCATCGCGGTGATCGCGCACAACGATATTCCGTTTGCGCCGCTCGACCGCTGGCCATTGGAAATGTCGTTTGGCTTGCAAGTTGGCGGCGGCGGAAGGCGCGCGAGCGATGCTTGGAAGCGCGTGCTTAAAGGCGAGTTTCGCGCGCCCGAAGTTGTGCAGCAGACGCGCGAGAGCAACTTTTATCCCGTGCCGCAAGTTCGGTTTTACGGCGACGGATATTGAGGCTTCGCGCGGTGTGTTGTTGCTTCACCGCGCGCGAGCCGGCGGCGCTCTTTGTTGTGGAACGGTGGGGAGCGCCGCCGTGTTTTTCGAGACTTCGCGGAGTTGGAGGTAGCTCCCCAAATCCGCGCGAGGCCAGCGCCGCGCCGGGGGCTCCTAGACCCGTCGCGGCGCGCGGGCCTCACAGATGAGGAAACAAATTGAAGCACGCGGCGGATGAATTTATGCACGAAATAACGATGCGTCGCGGCGCGGACGGGATGTTCTACATTGCCGATGAATTTCTGCCGGCGCTTTCCGTTCCGGCGCAAGACCTCGCTGATATGCGCCTCAAACTCGCGCCGCTTCTGGCAAGCTGCGCCGGAATCGAAGATTTCAAAATCAAGCTGAAATCCGCGCCGCTCGTGCATCATCTTGAGCCGAGGCGCCCGAGGCGATCTGACGGAGATTGAACATAGTCTTCATCTGGCGGCGCGTCAGGAAATATGGGAGCGCGTGAAGGGGTCTGAGTAGCAGCGGAACAGAAAACCAACATAGGCCCATTTTGGCCAAGGGGTTAGCCGTTGATAGATTGTTGGACGGGTTTATGTGAGTTTTTCGGAGCGATTTAGGCGGATTTCGAGGAGCGCCGGCATCATCCCATCAAACCCACGTTTGTTGAGAAATCAAATTGTTAGGCGCTTGTGTAGGTTTTCAGCTCCGCTGCTACTCAGACCCCGGGATGTGAACGGTTACAATCTGTATTTCCTATTTACAAATACCGCACAAGCTACCCATCCAAGCAATACAATATAACCGTTATATGTTTCCTCATTCCCTGTGTCCCCGAGCATGAAACAGTAAACGCCAAATATCGCTAGCATTAGACTTACAGCAATATTAAAGATAACTTGATATGCGCTTGCTGTCTCGTGCTTCTGTTGCGCAGCCTCTGCGGCCAAGGACAGCTGAAAGTCATAAGCGACTCTTTTGTAATGGTCTTTAAGAACGTGGTATGCTTCGTTTATGTTCTTAAAGCGTTCAGTGTCTCCGGTTGGCGCATCTGGATGGTAGACCTTCGCAAGACGGCGAAATGCTTCGGCTATCGCTTTGTCGTCTGCATGCTCGTCGACACCGAGCACTTCATAAAAAGTCGCCATAGGTAGGTATTCTCCTAGAATTGGCCTCGGTTGTTTGGGCAGCCCTGCGGAAATTAAGTGGATTCCTGCCGGGTTGCTGGATGCGGGGCGGTCACGATTTTGTCGCGGCGGCGGGAGGGCGTAGCCCGACCAGAGCGACAAACTCGTGAGCAATCGTCATGCGGCGACCGCCGTCGCTTTGGCCTTGAAGTAAGCGAGGCTAAAAATAGGGCGCTTTTTGGTGCATGCGCATGTAGGGCAATAAATGAGCGCCAAACTCGTTGTAAAATCGGCCAATTTCCGCAAAGTGTCTATCACGCGCATCAAGGGAACTGTCATCCTCGCGCCCATCAAGAGCATGGTGCTTGATCATCGCTTCGCGTAGGCCGTCAAGATACGAATTGACCTCCTTTCCGAACAGGAATGGTACCTCGCCTCTCGCACCGTCAAACTTTCTAACGTGACCGTTGGTGACATTGCCTCCGCGTATGATTTCATCGACGACATCTCGAAGCGAGTCGTAGACGGCCATCCGCATTTCGAAAAGGTCGAGCACGGCGCGTTGATGTGCCGTGCGCCATTGAAGGAAGGCGATTACTTCTTGTCTATCCCGGCGTCGGCGAGGGTGGGTCTCCCAACTTGGTTCTCATTCGGAACTAAGTCAGTGCGTTTGCCTTGTGCCAGCCCCACGGTCTCTTTCTGCACGCGGATGCACTCGCCGAGGCGGCGCTCTTGCGCCAGGGAATCGCCTCGCCTATTCTTTGAGCAAGCGAACGGCTGCACAACCAGACGCCACGAAGCGGCCCGACCACGGATGAACTGGCGGGGCGTTTTTGCGTTTGCGGGAACATCTTGAAATGCGCCGGCGTCGTGACAACATCGAATCATGAGACGGGGCAAGCCTCCCGTTTCTGACTTTGCCCGGCCAGCTGCTCCCCCACGCGCTGAGCCGGGCCTTTCTTTTGGGGTTATCGCTCCATTCCCGCCACCCTCTGCCCGCGCGCCCGCGACGCCTTGGGATTGCGGGGCGGCGATTTTGGGCACGGCGGTGGCGTCATGATCTGACTTGGAGCGGCGTTTCGACCCGTGCCGACATGGTGCCGATATGAGCGGACCGCGCAAGCAAAGCACTGGGTCTTTTCGTCTCTAAGTATCTGATTTTATTGGTGGAGCCAGACGGAATCGAACCGACGACCTCTTCAATGCCATTGAAGCGCTCTCCCAACTGAGCTATGGCCCCACATTATTCTCGCCAGCTTTTGGGACAAGCGGGAGCTTCGCAGCGGCTCGTGCCGCTGGGATGGGCGCTGTATAATCGACACGCGGCGAGGCCGCAAGGGCGCAATGCGAGTTTGTGACGATTTTGGCGCGCATTTTCGCGCATTGCCAGGCTTTTCCCGCGCACTGGCGCGCGGGCGAGGAAAAATGCTAAGGGACCCGATCGTTCCTCGGGCGGCGCCGGGTGGCCGGCGCCTTTTTCACGGGGCGCGCCGGAGCCTCGAGCGCCGCGACTCTCTGGCGGGATATTTAAGTGACGAAGCACAGAAGCCTCTCGGACTATGCGGCGCGGCGGTTCCGTTTCGCCGGCAACGCGCTGCTCGAATTTTCGGACCCGTTCTTCGCGCAGATCGACAAGCTGAAGGCCGATCTCGAAAAATCCGGCAAGCATTTCGTCAGCTTCGCCAATTACGACTATCTCGGCCTCGCGAATCACCCGCGCATTATCGACGAGGCCAAGCGCGAACTCGACAATCTTGGGGTTGGCGCGTTGGCCTCGCGGCTTGTTGGCGGCGAACGCAGCACGCATAAGCCGTTCGAGGCGGAGATCGCCAAATTTCTGGGCTTCGAGAGCGCGCTGACGCTGGTCTCGGGCTATCTCGCCAATGTCACGACCATCGCCTGGCTGATGGGCAAGCGCGACGCGATTTTCATCGACGAACTCGCGCATAACAGCATCGTCGCCGGCGCCGACGGCTCGGACGCCGAGGTCATTAAATTCCGCCACAACGACTATGACCACCTCGAACATCTGCTGCACAAGCGGCGCGAGGAGTTCCGCCATGTGCTGATCGTCGTCGAGGGCATATACAGCATGGACGGCGACACCGCCGACCTGCCGCGATTGCTGGAGATAAAGGACAAGCACCAGATCTGGCTGATGCTGGACGAGGCCCATTCGCTCGGCGTTTTGGGCGAGACCGGGCGCGGCCTGCCAGAGTTTCAGGGCGTCGATCCTTCGCGGATCGATCTCGTCGTCGGCACGATGTCGAAGACGCTGGCGTCTTGCGGCGGCTATGTTTGCGGCAGGAAGCAGGTGATCGACTGGTTTCGCTACACGCTGCCCGGTTTCGTCTATAGCGTCGGATTGTCGCCGGTGATTCTGGCCGCCGCCCGCACCGCGCTGCGGCTCATGCAAGAAGAGACCTGGCGAATCAGCAAACTCGCCAAAAACGCCGAGTTTTTCCGCGATTCCGCTCATGCCGCGGGGCTTTCCACCGGTCCGGCGATTGGCCGCGGCGTCGTGCCGATCCTGTTTCAGGACAGCGTCGAAACCATGTGGGCCTCGCAACATCTGCTGGAGCAGGGTTTTTATGTGCCGCCGATCGTGCAGATCGGCGTGCCGAAGGACCAACCGCGCCTGCGCTTCTTCATTTCCGCCAATCACACGGAAGCCGAGATTCTCGGTGTGATCGCGGCGTTGCGCGACATGCCGCCGGTTTCCGAGGAAGCGCACCGGATTGTCGCGGCGGCGATGGCCGGAGCGTGACGCCTTATTCCAAAGAGTAGCGAGGGGAGGAAGCGCGCCCAAAGGCCCGGCCGGTCCAGCGGTCGAAGTCTCATGTAATTGCCCGCCGCCGCTCTCGTTTTTTGAAGCAGTGCAACTATAAAGGACGCTCGCCGCGTCGTTATGACGCTTTTATCGACACTGGAACAGGGTTAGGTTTCGACATGGCGCAAATCGACGTGGCCCCGGCCAAAGGCCTGTTTGGGTTTTTGACATATAATAAGCTCCCGCGTTTGCTCTATGCGGGAATGACGGGATTCGCGCCGCCGCTCGACGTGGAGCGCTGGACCCTGCACGGCCATATGCTCAATCCGCATTTCAAGCTGGTCGAGGCTCAGGAGTTTCTGGCCCGCCGGGATGGCGAATGGGTTGGGCGCATTATGGCGCAAGTCTATAAACCCGAGTTCACCCCCGTCGGCGCCTCGCGCTTTCAATTCGGCTCGCTCGACGCCGTTGATGACATCGAGGTCGTGCGGGCTCTGACCGGCGCGGCGGAAGACTGGCTGAAGGCGCGGGGCGCTGATCGCATCAGCGGTCCGTTCTCGCCGACGATCAACGGCGAATGCGGCATGCTTGTCGCGGCCTTCGAGTCGACGCCGGTGTTCTTGACGCCCTGGCACCCGCCTTACCTCTCCCGCCATGTCGAGGCGCTCGGCTATGTGAAGGCGCGCGATCTCGTCTCCTATCGCTTCGATCTGTCGCCGGACGACTTGAACCAACCGGCCCGCGTCTCGAATCGGCGCGAGTGGAAAGACCGGCTGAAAATCCGCCAGATCGACTATTCCCGCATGAAACAGGGCGAGACGCAGTTGATGTCGGACCTCTTTAACGACGGCTGGCGCGACAATTGGGGGTTCGTGCCCTTCACCCTCGACGAATTCAATTCCATCGCCGACGCTCTCAGCTTCGCCACGCCGCCGGAATACACGATAGTCGTCGAACTCGACGGCAAGCCGGTGTCCTTCGCCGTCGCGCTGCCCAATTTGTTCGAGATCATCGACGATCTCGACGGGCGTTTGTTGCCGTTCGGTCTCGCGCGGCTCATTCCGCGCTTTCGCAAGCACAAATACAAGAGCGGCAAGCTGCTGCTGCTCGGCACGCGCAAGGAGCTGCAAAGCAGCGCCACCGGCGGCGCGATTCTTATGGCGATCATCGAGGAGCTGCGCCGCCGCGCGCTAGAGACGAATCTCGAACATCTCGAAGCCGGCTGGGTGCTCGAAGACAACATCGCCATGCGCCGGCCGATTGAAATGTTCGGCGGCAAGCTCGAAAAGATCCACCGCATCTACGACAAGCGCCTATAGGCCGGGGCGCGAGACAGAAGGAATGAAATCCATGACCATCTCAGTCACGGCGAATGGCGCGGATCGCTCGCATATTGAAAGACGCAAGGCGATCCTGGAGAAATATCCACAGGTGCGCGAATTGTTCGGCCGCGACGAGACGACCTTCAAGATCGCCGCGGCGATTTTTGTCGGACAGATGGTCATCGCGGCTTTTCTTGGCTGGCTCGGCCTCTCGTATTGGCCGCTGACGCTGCTGCTCGCCATCTGCGTCGGCGCCTTCGCCAATCACGCCAATTTCGTCATCATCCACGACGCCATCCACAATTGCGTGTTCGAGAGCCATCTCCTCAACAAATGGACGGCGATCCTCGCCGATCTCTCCAACGGCTTTCCGACGGCGATGGGCTTTCGCTGCTACCACATCAAGCATCATTCGCATCTCTCCGCCTATGACTACGACGCCGACGTGCCGAGCCATTGGGAAGTGGAGTGGGTCGGCGACAGCGGCTGGCGCAAGGCGCTGTGGCTGTTTTTCTTCCCGGCGATTCAACTGGCGCGTCTGTCGCGGCTGAAGGGCACGGTGCCGATCATGGGCAGATGGACCTATATCAACATCGCGGTCATCGTCGCCTTCGATATCTTCGTGCTGTGGGCCTTCGGGCCCAACGCCTTGCTCTATCTCTTCCTGTCGTTCTGGTTTTCGGTGGGAGGGCTGCACCCCTTGAGCGCGCGCTGGCTGCAGGAGCATTTCGCCTTCGGCCCGGACCAGGGAACCTTCGACTATTACGGCCCGCTCAACACGCTGGCGCTGAACATCGGCTATCACAACGAGCATCACGACTTCCACGAAATCCCGTGGACGCGGCTGCCGAAGCTCAAGGCCATGGCGCCGGAGTTTTACGACACGCTCGGCTGTCACCGCTCCTGGGTGGCGCTGCTCGTCACCTTTATTTTCGATCCCCGATATTCCCTGAACACGCGTTCGGAGAATGTCGAACATGCGGCGCATGCGGCTGAAGTCGCCGCGCAGCCGGCGGAGTGAGGTCATGACCTTCGAAACAAAAAACATCGGCGGCGAGACGCCGGAGCAACTCAGCGCGTCGCCGCGCCTGTTCGAGAGCGACCTGCTCGACAAGCTCTCGCGGGTGCATCATCTGACGCCGGTGATCATCTACACGCCGATCATTCTAGGGCTGACAATCTATTCGCTGACGCTGCAAGGCGCCGCCACTGCCGCGCTTGGCCTTTTTGTCGGCTACATCGCCTGGACGCTGACCGAATATTTCGGCCATCGCTATCTGTTCCATACGGTGTTCGCGCTGCCGCTCGGACTCGGGCCGCGCTTCCAGTTTCTCATCCACGGCGTGCATCACATCTACCCGAGCGATCCGCTGCGCCTAGTGATGCCGCCGCTGCTGTCGGCGCCGATCATGCTGCTGGCGCTCGCCGTCATCCGCTTGCTGTTCGGCGGCGTGTTCGGCTGGCCGGTGCTGGCGGGATTCATCGGCGGCTATGTGATCTATGATTTCGTGCATTTCTGGACGCATCACGGCCAGCCGAAATCGAAGCTCGGCCATCTCGTGCGCCGCCTGCACATGCTGCATCACTTCCGCGACGCGACCAAGGGTTTCGGCGTGCACGCGATCTGGTGGGATTATGTGTTCGGCACGGCCTATCGCAAGGGCGAGACGCCGGGCACGAAGGCGGTTTGAGGTCACCCCTGTCCGGTGCGGGCGAACCATTCGTCTTCGGAAATCACTTCGATTCCAAGTTCGCGCGCTTTCGCGAGCTTTGAGCCGGCGCCGGGACCGGCGACAACAAGATCGGTCTTCTTCGACACGGAGCCCGCGATCTTCGCGCCGAAGCGTTCGGCCTGGGCCTTCGCCTCGTCGCGCGTCAGCCGCTCAAGCGCGCCGGTGAAGACGACGGTTTTGCCGGCGACCGGCGACGAAGATTCAATCTCCGGCATCGGCTCCAGCGTCACCTCGCGCAGCAGCGCGTCGATCTCGTGCTCATTGTGCGGCTCGGCGAAAAAATCGTGCAGCGCCTCGACCACGACGGGGCCGAGCCCGTCGATGGCGTCGAAAACCGCAAAGGCCTCGCCGCCGGGCTCGGCCGCGCGGGCGGCGGCGCGGAGTTGCTCGAAATCGGCGAAATGCCGGGCGAGGCGGCGCGCGTTGGTTTCGCCGACATGACGCACGCCAAGCGCATAGATGAAGCGATTGATTGGAACGCGCCTTCGCTCGTCAATGGCTTTGAAGAGATTCCTCACCGAAGTCTCGCCAAAGCCCTCGCGGTTCTTGAGCCTGGTCAGACTCGCCGCGTCGCGCCGTTCAAGCGTGAAAATATCGCTGGCGGTCTTGATCAGCCCCTGCTCGTAAAAATATTCGATCTGCTTGTCGCCGAGCCCCTCTATGTCCATCGCATTGCGCGAGGCGAAGTGCTTTAGGCGCTCGACCGCCTGGGCGGGGCAAATCAGCGATCCCGTGCAGCGGCGCGCGACATCGGCCTCGCCGGTTTTTTCGTCGATCTCCCGCAGCGCCGCCGAGCCGCAACGCGGGCAGACATGCGGAAACGCGTATGGCTTCGCATCATGCGGGCGCTTGTCCGCGACAACCTCGACGATCTGCGGAATGACGTCGCCCGCCCGCTGCACGATCACGGTGTCGCCGATGCGAACGTCCTTGCGGGCGATTTCGTCTTCATTGTGCAGCGTGGCGTTGGACACGACGACGCCGCCGACTGTGATCGGCTCCAGCCGCGCCACGGGAGTGAGCACGCCGGTGCGGCCGACCTGAATCTCAATGCCCCGCAGAATCGTCATCGCGCGTTCGGCGGGAAATTTATGCGCCACGGCCCAGCGCGGCGCGCGCGAGACGAAGCCGAGCCGCGTCTGCAAACCGATGTCGTCGACCTTATAGACCACGCCGTCGATGTCGTAGCCGAGCGTCGCTCGTTGGGCTTCGATGGCGCGGTAATGCGCCAGCATTTCCTCGGCGCTGGCGCATAGGCGCGTCAGCGGATTGACGGGCAGACCAAAGTCCGCGAAGGCGTCGATGACGCCTTTCTGCGTCCTGGCCGGAAGGTCGCTCGCCTCGCCCCAGGCATAGGCGAAAAAGCGCAGGGGACGCCCGGCCGTTATGCTCGCGTCGAGCTGACGCAGCGAGCCGGCGGCGGCGTTGCGCGGATTGGCGAAGACCGGCTTTTTGGCGAGCGCCTGGCGCTCGTTGAGCGCGCTAAAATCGGCGTGCGCCATATAGACTTCGCCGCGCGCCTCGATCACCTCGGGCGCATCGCCCTTCAGCCGATGCGGGATTTCGCGGATCGTGCGGATGTTGGCGGTCACGTCCTCGCCTTCGAAACCGTCGCCGCGCGTCGCCGCGCTGACGAGCCGGCCCTTTTCGTAGCGCAACGAACAGGAGAGGCCGTCGATTTTCGGCTCCGCCGTGAAGGCGAGCGGCGCATTTTCCGCAAGGCCCAGAAATCGCCGCACGCGCGCGACGAATTCGTGAACTTCCTCCTCGGAAAACACATTGCCGAGCGAGAGCATCGGCACGGCGTGTTTCAGCTTGGCGAATTTTTCCGCCGGCGGGGCGCCGACTTTGCCGGTGAGCGACTCCTTCGTCGCCAGCCGCGGAAATTCGGCCTCCAGCGCCTCGTAGCGACGGCGCAAAGCGTCGTAATCGGCGTCGGAAATCGTCGGCGCGTCGTCTTGATAGTAGCGGCGGTCGTGCGCGGCGATCTCTTCGCCAAGCCGGGCGTGCTCGGCGCGGGCTTCGTGAGCGGATAATGTCGCGACGGGCTGGGATTTTTTCATCGCGAGCGCGCCCCCGCTACGCCGCCTCGGGCGCGGCGCCGACCAGCCGGCGCGCTTCCTGCGCGCTGATCGGGCGGCCGAAGGCGTAACCCTGCGCATAGCCGCAACCGAGCTGATAAAGTTCGATCGCGTCGGACTCGGTCTCGGCGCCTTCGGCGACCACGTCGAGGCCCAGTTCCTGCGCCAGCGAAATGATCGAGCGCAAGATCGCCGCGCGCGACGGCTTGCCTGTCTGCCTGACGAAGGAGCGGTCGATCTTGAGCATGTCGAAGGGGAAGCGCTGGAGATAGGAGAGCGAGGAATAGCCCTTGCCGAAATCGCCGAGCGACAGGCCGGCGCCGAGCTCCTTGACGCGGGCCAGCATTTGCGCGGCGAATTCCGGGTTCTCCATCACGAGGCCCTCGCTCATCTCGAGCTTCAGACTGCCAGCGATTATGTCGTTGCGCATCAGCGCGCTTTTGACGTCGCGCAGCAGATCGTGACGCAGCAATTGGCGCGACGACATATTGACCGAGGCGAAGATTGGCGGGTCGACCGCGAGCGCGCGCTGCCAGGCGGCGAGTTCGCGCGCGGTGCGCTCCAGCGCCAAAAGCCCGAAGTCGACGACGAGACCCGTCTGCTCGGCGATGGGCATGAATTCGCCAGCGTCGAGGCGGCCGAGCTTTGGGTGGTCCCAGCGCAGCAGCGTCTCGAACCCGGCGATGGTGCGATCCTCCAGCCGGACGATGGGCTGGAAAAACGCCTTGACCTCGCCACGCTCCAGCGCGCGGCGCAAATCCGCCTCAAGCGTCAGCCGGTCGGAGCGCTGCGCGCGCAGCGCCGGGCGAAACGCTTCGATGCGATTGCCGCCCAGCCGCTTGGCGTGGCGCATCGCGATCTCCGCGTCGTCCACCATGTCCTCGGCGCCAGGGTGCGTCGCGGGATCGAACAAGGCGACGCCGATCGAGGCGAACAGGCTGATTTCGCGGTCGCTGAACCGCACCGGCGTCGCCAGCGCGCGACGCACGGCGTCGGCCATCGCGATCACGGGGTCGGCGCCGGTTTCCGAAACGAGAATGATCGCGAAAGCGTCGCCCGCGAAGCGCGCCAAAGTGTCCTGCGGCTGCAACAGCCGCGTCAGCCGATGCGCGACGGTCAGCAAAATGCTGTCGCCGGTCGCGACTCCGACCTGCTCGTTAATCTGCTTGAAACGGTCTATGTCGATGCATAGGACCGAAGGCCGCACGTCTTTCTCCATGCGGGCGAACTCCAGCGCCCCCTCGAGCCGGTCGAAGAACAATGCGCGATTGGGCAGCCCGGTCAGATTGTCGTGGACGGCGTCGTGCAGCAGGCGTTCCTGCGCGTTTCGATCCTCGGTCACGTCGGAGAGCGTGCCGACGACACGAATGACCTCGCCGTCCGGTCCGACCACCGGGCGGGCGCGCAGGCGAAAACAAAGATAGTGGCCGTCGGCGGCGCGCAGCCGGAACTCCTGATCGATGCGGCCTCGGCGCTGCTCCAGTATCGCGTCGAGACAGGCGCGGTAGCGATCCTGTTCGAAAGGGTGCAGCAGGTCGAGCCAGGAGGCGGCGGCTCCCTCCAGCCCGCCGCGATCGAGCCCCAATTGCGCCTCCGCCTCGGGGCTGACGAATATATGGTCCGAGGGCACGTCCCAGTCGAACACGATCTCGCCGGCGCCGGTCAGCGCCAGCGCCTTGCGCTCGACGTCGGAAATCGCCCCTTGAGCGAGCCCACCGCCGGCGAAGGCGTTTTGCATCACCGTGAAACCAATCAGCATGACGATCAGAACCAGGCCGCCGACCAGGGCAGGCGAAACAAGGTCGTTGGTCAGCCAGCCGAACACCGTGAAGCCCGCCGCGCAGACCCAAAGCACGAGCAGGAACCATGTCGGGATCAGCATGATCGCCCGCTCGAACCCATGCGAGGCGAGATAGAGAATCAGAACGAAGCCGACGATCGCCACCGTGCCGAGCGATATGCGCGCGACGCCCGCCGCGACCGGCGCGTCGAACACCGCGAGGCCCGCGAGATCGGCCAGGATCAGCAGCCAGACGACCGCGATGTGCCAGGCGCGCACATGCCAGCGGTTGAGGTTGAGATAGGCGAAAAGAAACACCACCAGGGTCGCCGAAAGCACGGTCTCGGAGCCGGCGCGCCAAATTCTGTCGGTGGCCGGGTCGGAACCGAAGATCTTGTCCCAGAAGCCGAAATCGATACAGACATAGGCGAGCACCGACCAAGCCAGCGCGGCCGCCGCCGGGAAGATGACGGCGCCTTTGACGACGAACACAATGGTCAGGAACAGCGCCAGCAGGCCGGAAATGCCGATCACTATGCCCTTGTAAAGGGTCAGGCTGGTGATTTTTTCCTTATAGGCGTCCGGCTCCCACAGGTAGAGCTGCGGCAGGTGCGCCGTGCGCAGCTCCGCGACATATGTGACGGTCGTGCCCGGGTCGAGGGTGAGGCGGAACACGTCGGCGTCGGAACTCTCCTCGCGCTCGGGCGGAAAGCCCTGGCTCGCGGTGATGGTGGAAATGCGGGTGGCGCCGAGATCCGGCCAGATCAGCCCCGAATCCTGCATGCGAAAATGCGGCGCGACGATCAATCTTTCGATTTGCTCGTCGGTGTCGTTGGTGAGCGCGAACACGATCCAGCTTGGACGCGTGCCCGGCTCCTTGGCCTCGACCTCGATGCGGCGGGTGATCCCGTCCGAGCCCGGCGCGGTCGAAACCTGCAGCCGGTCGCCTTCCGCCGCGTGTTTCTCGACGGCGTTGGTGAGGTCGATCGCAGGAGCGTCGTGCGGCACGCGCACGCTGTCCACCGCCCAGGCCGAGGGGGCGAAGACGACGAGCAGCAGCAACGAGATCAGATATTTGTTGAAACCCACGAAGTCACTTCTTGAGCACGAAGGGCCCCGGCCATTAGGCTCGCGGGCTTCCTTGCGATGATTCCGACGGCCTGTCGGCCGCGCCGAGACTTAACCGCATCGAGACTTGGCCGCATTGAGACTGGCCGCGTTGAACTGGTAGAGCCTTCGGCACCGTCTCGCAAGCCGATTAGCGCTCCGCGCCTCCAGCCGGTATGGTCCTTGCGAGGCGATTCCATCGACTCGGCTCCCTTGCGGAGGGCGGAGGGCGGCAATATACGCTGGCCAGGGACGGGTGGCGAGCGATCGCGCCGGGATATGATAGTACTAGTAGATAAGCGTCGGCGGGCTTCTCCAGGCGGCGGTGGAACAGGAATAGACCCGATGCGGAGCGTTCATGGCGGACCACGCCTGTTGCTGCGCCGGCTGCGCGAAATCAGCGCGGAGCCGGTGAACGCGCAGGCGCGGCTCGACAAGATCGTGATGCAGATCGCCGCCAATATGGTGGCGGAGGTGTGTTCGGTCTATGTCCTGCGCGCCGACCAACGGCTTGAACTTTACGCCACGGAGGGCCTGAACCGCGAGGCCGTTCATCTGACCACCATGCAGTCCGGCGAGGGCCTCGTCGGCCTGATCGCGCAAAGCGCCGAGCCTCTCGCCTTGTCCGAGGCGCATGAGCATCCGGCTTTCTCCTATCGTCCGGAGACCGGCGAGGAGGTCTATCACTCCTTCCTCGGCGTGCCGATCCTGCGCGGCGGCAATACGGTCGGTGTGCTGGTCGTGCAGAACAAGGTGCGCCGCACCTATTCCGAGGAGGAAGTCGAGGCGCTGCAAACCACGGCGATGCTGCTCGCCGAAATGATCGCCTCGGGCGAATTGCAGTCCATCGCCAAGTCGGCCGATCTGCTCGCGCTCAACGGTCCGTTGTCGCTCAAGGGCGCGGCGATCTGCGAAGGCGTTGGGCTCGGCTATGTGTTGCTGCACGAGCCGCGCGTCGTCGTGAAGAACCTTCTCGCCGAGGACGTTCAGGCGGAATTGCGGCGTCTCGACACGGCGATAGACGCCATGCGGATGTCGATCGACGAACTCGTCGCTCACGGACACCGCATGGGCGTCGGCGAGCATAGGGAGGTGCTCGAATCCGTCCGCATGGTCGCCAATGACCAGGGATGGCTGCGCAGGCTGCGCGAGGCGGCGATGACCGGCCTTACCGCCGAGGCCGCGGTCGAGCGGGTGCAGAACGACGCCAGGGCGCGAATGCAGCGCCAGACCGACCCTTATCTGCGTGATCGGCTGCATGATCTCGACGATCTCGCCAACCGCCTGCTGCACCAGTTGACGGGCCAGACCTATGTCGCCGACCGCGACAGCGTGCCGGAGAACGCGATCATCGTCGCCCGCAACATGGGGCCGGCGGCGCTGCTCGACTATGACCGCGCGAAACTGCGCGGGCTGATCCTCGAGGAGGGCGGGCCGGCGAGCCACGTGGCGATCGTCGCGCGCGCGCTTGGAGTCGCCACGGTCGGGCTTGTTCCCAACATCACCGGCCTCGTCGAACCTAACGATGCGGTGATTATCGACGGCTCGACCGGCGATGTGCATGTGCGCCCGCAGCCCGACGTGCGCGCCGCCTACGCCGAAAAAGCGCGGCTGCGCGCGCGCCGGCAGGAGCAGTATGCGCGGCTGCGCGATGTTCCCGCCGTCACCAGGGACGGCGTTGCGGTCGCGCTGCACATGAACGCCGGCCTCACCATCGACGCGCCATTCGTCCACGAGACTGGCGCCGGGTCCATCGGTCTCTTCCGCACCGAATTGCAATTCATGCTGGCCCCGCGCTTCCCGCGCATGAAGGAGCAGTACCAGTTTTACAAGACCGTCCTCGACGCCGTTCCCGACAAACCTGTCACCTTCCGCACGCTCGACATCGGCTCGGACAAGGTGCTGCCCTACATGGCCAAGATCGACGAGGAGAACCCGGCGCTCGGCTGGCGGGCGATCCGGATCGGCCTCGACCGGCCGGGATTGTTGCGGTTGCAACTGCGCGCCATGCTCAAGGCCAGCGCCGGACGCGATCTGCGCGTCATGTTCCCGATGATCGCCAATGTCGCGGAATTCGATCTCGCCAAGGCGATCACCTTGCGGGAAATGGAGTTGATCCGCCGGCACGACCACGGGATGCCGACGAAGCTCGAACTCGGCGCCATGGTGGAGGTGCCGGCCTTGTTGTGGGAGTTGGATCAGATCGCCGAGCGCGCCGATTTTCTATCGGTCGGCTCCAACGACCTCGTGCAATATCTTTACGCCGCCGACCGCGACAATACGCGCGTCTCCAAGCGCTACGACAATCTCTCGACGCCAGTGCTGCGCGCCCTCAAAAGCATCGTCGACGCCGGCGACCGCGCGGGCACGCCGGTGACGCTGTGCGGCGAAATGGGCGGGCGGCCTTTGGAGGCGCTCGCGCTGCTGGCGATCGGCTATCGTTCGCTGTCGATGTCGCCGGCCTCGATCGGTCCGGTCAAGGCGATGATCCTCGGGCTCGATCTCGAACAGGCGCGGTTGTTCCTCGCCTCGCTGATGGCCAGCGACGAGGGTCGGCACTCCTTGCGCGAGCACCTGCGCCAATTCGCTACCGCGAACGGGGTTCCCTTGTAGCGACGCTCATTTTCGCGCCGCCAGCCCGCCCCACGCATGGATTTAGAATGTTCGCGCAAGATAAACTCGATCTTATTTTACGTCGTCACCAGGAAATCGGCGAAAAGCTCAGCAGCGGTCCTGACTCGCAGAGTTTTGTCGCGCTCTCGTGCGAACTCGCCTCGCTCGACGAGACCGCGGCGGCGATCGGCGCCTATCGCGCCGCGCAAAAGGAAGTCGACGAACTGCGCGAATTGCTCGCGGACGCTTCGACCGACGAGGACATGCGCGCCTTGGCCAAGGGCGAGATCGCGGGCGCGGAACAAAAGCTCGAAGAAGCCGGCGAGGCGCTGAAACTCGCGCTATTGCCCAAGGACGCCGCCGACGAAAAGAGCGTCATTCTGGAGGTTCGCGCGGGAACCGGCGGCGACGAGGCGTCGCTATTCGCGGGCGATCTTTTCCGCGCCTATCAGAAATACGCGGCGCTCAAGGGTTGGAGCGTGGAGATCGTTTCGGCGAGCGAGGGGGCGCTCGGCGGCTATAAGGAAATCATCGCGGAGATCGGCGGACGCGGCGTCTATGGACGGCTCAAATTCGAGTCGGGCGCGCATCGCGTCCAGCGCGTGCCGGCGACCGAGACGCAGGGACGCATCCATACCTCCGCCGCCACCGTCGCCGTGCTGCCGCAGGTCGAGGAGGTCGATCTCGTCATCGACGACAAGGATTTGCAGATCGACACAATGCGCTCGCAGGGCGCCGGCGGCCAACACGTCAACAAGACCGAGTCGGCGATTCGCATCACCCATGTCCCGTCCGGCATCGTCGTGATGATGCAAGAAGAGCGATCGCAGCATCGCAACAGGGCGAAGGCGATGGCCGTGCTGCGCTCGCGTCTTTACGACGCCGAACGCTCCCGCCTCGACAGCGCGCGCTCGGAGGATCGGCGCCAGCAGGTGGGCTCGGGCGACCGTTCCGAGCGCATCCGCACCTATAATTTTCCGCAAGGCCGCGTCACCGACCACCGCATCAATTTGACGCTCTACAAACTCGACAAGGTGATGGAAGGCGAAGCGCTCGACGAGATCATCGACGCGCTGCTGCGCGACCACCAGCAGAAGCTGCTCTCGCAAACGCAGTGACGCGGCGAAATCCGCAAGCGGCTGGCGTTGAAGCTTAAATCCGTCGCCTCAATGCCGGAAATGCCGAACGCCGGTGAACACCATCGCGAGCCCGGCCTCGTTCGCCGCCGCGATCACGTCCTTGTCGTTGACCGATCCGCCGGGCTGAATCACCGCCGTGGCGCCCGCCGCCGCCGCCGCCAGCAGGCCGTCGGGGAAGGGAAAGAAGGCGTCCGAGGCGACAGCCGAGCCCTTGGCGAGGCTTTCGGAAAGGCCCAGCGCCTTGGCCGCCTCCTCCGCCTTCGCCGCCGCGATGCGCGAGGAGTCGACGCGCGACATCTGCCCGGCGCCAATGCCGACCGTCGCCCCGTCCCTTACGTAGACGATCGCGTTGGATTTGACGTGCTTGGCGACGCGAAAGGCGAATTTCAGATCGGCCAACTCTTGCGTCGTCGGCGCGCGCTTGGTCACCACCTTTAGCGTCATATCGTCGACGACGGCGTTGTCGCGGCTCTGCGCGAGAAAGCCGCCGGCCGCCGTGCGCAGCGTCAGACCGCGAGCGCGCGGATCGGGCAGGCCGCCGGTCAAGAGCAACCGCAAATTCTTTTTCGCCGCCACCAGCGCGATGGCGTCCTCGTCGGCGTCCGGCGCGATAATGACCTCGGTGAAGACCTCGACGATTCTTCGCGCGCTCGCGGCGTCGAGTCTGCGGTTCAGCGCGACGATGCCGCCAAAGGCCGAAACCGGATCGCAGCGCAGCGCCTTGAGATAGGCCTCCTCCAGCGTGGCGCCTTCCGCGACGCCGCAGGGGTTGGCGTGCTTGATGATCGCGACCGCCGCCGCGCGGGCCGGATCGAACTCGGCGACGCACTCGAACGCCGCGTCGGTGTCGTTAATGTTATTGTATGAGAGCTGCTTGCCCTGGATCTGTCGCGCCGTGGCGACGCCGGGCCGTTGCTCGCCGGTGAGGTAGAACCCGGCGGACTGATGCGGATTTTCGCCATAGCGCATCGGCTGCGCCAACCGCCCGCCGAGCGCCCGCCAGGGCGGCGTCGTCTCGCCCAGCGACGCGGCGAGCCAGTTGGAAATCGCCGCATCATACGCCGCCGTGCGGGCGAAGGCTTTTTGCGCGAGGCGGCGACGCGACGCCAGCGTCGCGCGCCCGTCGTTCGCGTTCAGTTCGGCGAGGAAATCCGCGTAATCGCCGGGATCGACCAGCACGGCCACGTCGTCGTGGTTCTTGGCCGCCGCGCGGATCATCGCCGGTCCGCCGATGTCGATGTTCTCGACGCATTCGGCGTCGGGCGCGCCCTTCGCCAGCGTCGCCTCGAAAGGATAGAGATTGACCACGAGCAGGTCGATCGGCTTGATGTCGTGCGCCAGCATGGCGGCTTCGTGCTCGGGATTTTCGCGGATCGCCAATAGCCCGCCATGCACCTTGGGATGCAGGGTCTTGAGCCGCCCGTCCATCATCTCCGGAAACTGCGTCAGATCGGCGATGTCCTTGACGGCGAGACCCGCCTCCGCGAGCGCCTTGCGGGTGCCGCCGGTCGAGACCAACTCGACGCCGCGAAGACTAAGCGCGCGCGCGAATTCAACGAGGCCCGTTTTGTCGGAGACGGACAGCAGAGCGCGGGCGATGGGACGCAGATCGACGGGCATGGAGTTCCTTCAGGCTGACTTTTAGCGGGCGTGCTTGACCTATCACGAATCCCCCGGCGCCGGAACCGGGGCGGGGTCGCGGACCGGGCTATGTCGCCGGGACGCGACGCTGGACAAAGGCCGCTCGATTAGCTAGCGTCGCTTAGCTAGGATATGAAGTCATGGACATCGTCACGATTCACACGGCGAAGACGACCCTGTCGCAACTGTTGGCGCGCGTCGAAGCAGGCGAGGAGATCATTCTGGCGCGCGGCAAGACGCCGATCGCCAAATTGACGCCTTACCATCCGCCGCCGACCAGACGCCGCTTCGGCGCGCTGCGCGGAATCGTCAGCGTCGGGCCGGAGTTTTTCGAACCTCTGTCGGAGCAGGAACTGGCGGCGTGGGAATAGCGATATGCGGCTGCTGCTCGACACGCACGCCTTCCTCTGGTGGCTTGCCGGCGACGAAGCTCTCTCTCCCGCCGCGCGGGCGGCGATAGCGGACGAGGCCAACGGCGTTTTCGTCAGCGCCGCGTCGGCTTGGGAAATAGCGACGAAACATCGCATCGGAAAATTACCTGGCGTCGCCGCCGTAGTCGCCGATCTCGACGGCGCCATCGCCGATCAGGGCTTCGAGGCTTTGCCGATAGGCGTTCGTCACGGGCAGGCGGCGGGCGCTTTGCCGGGGCCGCATCGCGACCCGTTCGACCGGATGTTGATCGCTCAAGCCATGCTGGAAAATCTCGTGCTTGTCTCCAATGAGCAGCCCTTCGACGCCTATGGCGTCGCGCGTTTATGGTGAGGCCGAGCGTCGCGGCGCGCGCGCTTCAGCCGATGACGCCGTTGGGGCGCGGCCGCGATTCAGATCGAGTCGCCGCCCGCATCGCCCGAATCTTCGTCCCCGAGATCATCGATCCGTGTAAACGTCCAGCGTAGCCGCATGCTTGGCTTCGCGGGGCCGGCCACCACGATTTGCGTCGTTTTGCGGGCGCCCTCGGGCGCGGCGAAAAAAATGCTTTCTTCCAGCCTTGGCGTATGGCCGCCCGCTTCGAACAGCAGCCGCGCGCCGCTTGGCAGCGCCAGTTCGATTCCGCGCCCGTCGGCTTGCGGCGCCGCGCCGACGCTCGGATGTAAATGGAAGCGCGCCGAGAATTCATGCGCCGCGCTTTCGTCTTTCGCGTCCTTCTTTTTCGCGCTCTCCGCCGCGACCAGCCGATCCTGGCCGATAAGGCGCGAACCGTCTTGCGTCAGCGCCAGAATGCGTTCGTGTATAAGCCCAAAACGTTCCTTGTAGCCGTCATGCGCGGCTTCGATCACTTCGCCCCTGCGCGAACGCCGCCGCTCCACGCGCATCTCGCGCGGACCCGCGACGATGAGTCCGGGGTTCGCCTTGCTGGAAAGCGGCTCGATCTGGCTCGAGGATTGGTCGTCGATGACGAGCGTGGAATGGGCGGCGCTGGCGCGGGCGATCTCGCGCGCTGCTTCGTGCTGCGCGGCCGGCGCGCCGCAATTGACCACGACGCGCTCGGACCCCAGCGAAAATTCGAAGGCGAGCGCGCCGGAGTGGGCCACGCGGGAAAACTCCAATGGCGGCGGCGCGCCGACGTCGATGAGCGCCAGCGCGCCCGGCGCCGTCATGCGGCGATAGCCGCTGTCGGGCGCATCGAGCGGCGGAACGGCGCCTCGCGCCTCATGAGTGAACACCGCCGCCAGCTCTCCGGGGTCGGTCGCCGACATGCCGTTGAACAGAGCCAGCGAGCCGTCGCCATGCTGCAGCAGGCGCAACATCGGAATCATCCGGTTAATGGCGCCAAGCAGCGGCTGTGGCGGCTTCATGCCGCGCGCCGCGTAAAGTTGCCGCAACGGCAACAGATCCAGCGCGAGGTCGAGGACGGTCTTTGGATTGCGCCCGATATGGCCGCCATCGCCTAAAATTTGGCGCTCCAGTTCCCGCGTGAACGCCTTCTTCGCCTCCGATTGCACATCGGCGCCGACTTCGGCGCAAAGGCAAAACTCCAGCAGCGCCAGCGCGCAAAGCAGGCGCTCCGTCCCCCGCGCCGGCCCCTCGAGCGCGCGCGAGAGTGCCTTCGCGCCCTGAGCCAGCGCCGCCATGAAACCATCGTAAAACTCCGGCGGCGCGCCTTCGAGCAGCGTGGGAGAATGCGCGAGAAAGCATAGCATCCGGCGCGCCGTCACCATTGGCTCGAACGCCGGATCGTCGGCCTCTTGGCCGCGCTGTTCCATGAACGCGTGAACCAGCGCCCGAGCATTGTCGCGCGCCGGGGCGCCGCCGGCGGCGCGCAAATGCCGCAGCCAGGAAAAGCCGGTGAGCGCGCGGCGCCAATTCGCCGACGGCGGCTCCAGCGCGAAGGGCGAATATCCCCCCGCATTCACGGTCTTGCCGCAAAAAGAAAAATAGCCGGCGTAAATCTCGTCCGCGACGGTGGCGTCGCCGGTGCGGATGTCCTGCGGCGCGATGCGCAGACGATCAGGCGCGGCAATTCGCCGCGTCAGCAGAGCGCGGCGCGGCGCTCCGGCGCGAATGGCCAGACCTTCGGCGGCTCGCGCCGCCGATTGCAAGACGCCGCGCAGTCGATCTTGCATCGTCTCGCCGGCCAGAGTCGCCTCCCCACGCCCAAGAATCACGCGCTTAAAGCCGCGACAATGCGGAGTACAACGGATTGACGCCACGCTCCAGCGTACTTTAAACTAATTGAATACAAAGGGAGTTATTCTTGCCGAATCTGCCCCGCTATGCGTCTTCGCGCGAAAATGGCAAGGTTTTGCGCGAATCGAGGAGATTGACGCATGCCGCTTTACAAGATCGACGGAATCCCGCCGCGCCTGCCGGCGCAAGGGCGCTACTGGATCGCGCCCAACGCCTGTCTGATCGGCCGCGTGGCGCTGGACGAGGACGCCAATGTCTGGTTCGGCTGCGTGCTGCGCGGCGACAATGAATGGGTCACCGTCGGCGCGCGCACCAATATCCAGGAAAACAGCGTGCTACACACCGACATGGGCTATCCGCTCGACATCGGCGCCGATTGCACCATCGGTCACGGCGTGATTTTGCATGGCTGCACGATCGGCGACAACACGCTGATCGGCATGGGCGCGACCATCCTCAACGGCGCTAAGATCGGCCGCAATTGCCTTGTCGGCGCCAATGCGCTGGTCACCGAGGGCAAGGAGTTCCCCGACAATTCGCTGATCGTCGGCACGCCCGCCAAGGTGTTGCGCACGCTCGGCGATGACGCCGCCGCGCATAATCGCGAATCGGCGAAGCACTATGTCGAAAACGCCCGCCGCTACGCTGGCGGCTTGGAATTGATCGCGGAGTGATGGGGGCGCCCGCCCCACTGCGCAAGCCTCGCCAAAATCCTAAACCGCTCGCATGAGCGGCGACGGGGTTGAGGGCGGGGGACTGATTGTCGAGGTTCTGCCGCCCGTGGCGGTGGACCAGACCTATAGCTATTTCGCGCCCTCTGGGCTCGCGCTGGCGCCCGGCGACTTCGTGAAAATACCGCTGGGGCGGCGCGAGGCTATTGGAGTCGTTTGGGCGGTCAAGGCCGCCAGCGGTCCACCGGGCAATCTCAAAAGCGTGATCTCGCGCTACGACCGGCCGAAACTGCCGCAGAATCTGCGCGACTTCTTGGACTGGCTGGCGCGCTGGACGCTGGCCCCGCGCGGCATGGCGTTGCGCCTCGCCACCGGCGCCGGCGAAGACGCGGGGCCGCCCGCGCCGCGCCTGCTCTATCGCCTCGCCGGGCCGCCGCCACGACGGATGACGCCGACCCGCGCCCGGGCACTGGCGGCGGCGGAAGGCGGGCTGGCCTTCACCAAAAAAGCGCTGATGGAGGCGGCCGGTTGCGGGGCTTCGGTCATCGACGCGCTGGTCGACGAAGGCGCGCTGGAGACGCTGACCGCCCCGCCGCCGCCAATCTGCGGCGCGCTCGATTCCGCGTTTTGCCCGCCCGTTCTCGAAGCCGAGCAACAACTCGCGGCGGACGCGCTATTGGGCGCGGTGACGGCGCGCGGCTATCGCCCTTTTTTGCTGGAAGGCGTCACCGGCTCGGGCAAGACCGAGGTTTATTTCGAGGCTGTCGCCGCGGCTTTGCGGGCGGGTGGGCAGGCGCTGGTGTTGATGCCGGAAATCGCGTTGACCAGTCAGTTTCTCGAGCGTTTTTCGGCGCGGTTCGGCGCGCGCCCGGCCGAGTGGCATTCCGGCGTCTCGGAAAAGAAGCGCGCCCGCATCTGGCGCGCGGCGGCGGAGGGCGAGGCGCGGGTCGTCGTCGGCGCGCGCTCGGCGCTATTCCTGCCGTTTGGCGATTTGCGGCTCATCGTCGTCGATGAGGAGCATGAGGGCGCCTATAAGCAGGAGGATGGGGTCAACTATCACGCCCGCGATATGGCCGTGGTGCGCGCGCGCATCGAGGGCGCGACGCTCGTGCTGGCTTCGGCCACGCCGTCAATTGAAACGCGCGTCAACGCCGCCAGCGGCCGCTATGCGCATCTGCGCCTCAAGGCCCGCGCCGGGGCGCGAACAATGCCGCGGCTGGAGGCCATCGACATGCGCGTCGAGGGGCCGCCAAAGAACCGCTGGATCGCGCCGCGCCTCGCTCTCGCGGTTGGCGAGACCATCGCGCGCGGCGAACAGGCGCTGCTGTTTCTCAACCGGCGCGGCTATGCGCCGCTGACGCTGTGCCGCCATTGCGGCCACAGATTCCGCTGCTCCGACTGCGACGCCTGGCTGGTCGAGCATCGCTTCCGCCGCGCGCTGATCTGCCATCATTGCGGCCATATGGAGCCGCGCCCGCATATTTGCCCGGAATGCGAGGCGGAAGACGCGCTGGCGGCCTGCGGCCCCGGCGTCGAGCGTCTCGCGGAAGAAGCCGCGGGGCTGTTTCCAGACGCCCGCGTGCTCGTGCTGTCGTCGGATTTTCCCGGCGGCGCCGAGCGGCTGCGGCGCGAATTGGACGAGATCGCCAAGGGCGCCTTCGATCTCGTCATCGGCACGCAGCTTGTCGCCAAGGGTCATAATTTTCCCTTTCTGACGCTGGTCGGCGTCGTCGACGCCGATCTGGGCCTAGGCAGCGGCGATCCGCGCGCGGCGGAGCGGACGTTTCAATTGCTGGCGCAGGTGACCGGGCGCGCCGGGCGCGGCGATCAGCCGGGCAGGGCGCTGATCCAGACCTATCGCCCCGAGCATCCCGTGATTTCCGCGCTGCTCTCTGGCGACGCCGAGGAGTTTTACGCACAAGAAACGAGTCTGCGCCAGCGCGCCGGCTTGCCGCCGTTCGGGCGTCTCGCGGCGCTGATCGTTTCGGCCAAGGACGCCGCCCTCGCCGAAACCCACGCGCGCGCGCTGGCCCGCGCGGCGCACGGCCTGCCGACGAGCGAACGCTACCGCGTCGCGGCGCTGGGCGGCCTGCCCGAAGAAGGCGAGATCATGCTGCTCGGGCCCGCCGAGGCGCCCATCGCGCTGCTGCGCGGGCGCTTTCGTTTCCGCCTGCTGGTCAAGGCGCCGCGCAGCGCCGATCTGCAAGGGTTCTTGCGCGATCTGCTGGCGGCGGGACCGCCTGAGCGCGGCGGCGTGCGCGTGCAGGTCGACGTCGATCCGCAGAGTTTTTTGTGAGAGCGGCGGCGAAACTCAGCGTTTTCGCAGCGCCATCGCTCCCATGAGCACGACGAGAGCGCCCGCCACCGAGAGCGGCGTCTCCAGCGGCAAATGGAGGCGCGTCCAAAAGGGGTCGGTCGCCGCCATGCCGCCGGCGACCCAGCCCAGGACGCCCGCGCCGGCCCAGATCAGCAGCGGAAAACGGTCGAGCAATTTGAGCAACACCCCCGCGCCAAACATCACCAGCGGCGCCGACAGCGCCAGCCCGAACACAATGAGGCGCATCGAGCCATGCGCGGCGGCGGCGATGGCGAGCACATTGTCGAGCGACATCACCGCGTCGGCGACGATGATCGACATCACCGCGCCCCAAAGATTGGGCTTGGCCTCCACATCCTCGCGGTCGTGGTCGCCATGCGGCAATTTGATCGCGACATAGAGCAGCAGCAGCGCGCCCGCCGTCTTCAGCAGCGGCACATGCAAAAGCTGGACAATCGCCAGAGTGAAGCCGATGCGAAGGGCGACGCCGCCAAGCGAGCCGAGCAGCACGCCCCAGCGCCGCCGCTCCTCCGGCAGCCGCCGACAGGCGAGCGCGATCAGGATCGCATTGTCGCCGGACAGCAGAATATTGATCCAGACGATTTCGAAGACTTCCCAGGCGAGCGCGAGATTTCCGGACATTTACGGCCGTTCCGCCAGCAGGGCGCGGCCGTCGTGGCCCAAAACGCGAATGTCGAACATTTCGCCGGCAATGGCGCCGGGCGTGCGCGCCAGCGTGAAATCCGCGGCGCGGGCGAGGCCGCCGCGCTCGGCGAGCACGCGCAGCGCCTTACCCTGCTGATTCGCCAGATGGCGCGTCAGCCGCGCCTCGCCGAGCGCCCGCAGCCTTTGCGCGCGCGCCTTGGCGATATGCGGCGCGACTTGCGGCATGCGCGCCGCCGGTGTTTCCGGGCGCGGCGAAAAAGGAAAGACATGCAGATGCGTCAATCCGCATTCCTCCACGAGATCGAGCGTGCGCGAAAACATTTCCTCCGTTTCGGTCGGGAAGCCGACGATAAAATCGGCGCCGAACACAATATCGGGACGCGACAAACGCAGCTCCTCGCAAAATTTTATCGCGTCGCGTCGCGAATGACGGCGCTTCATACGCTTCAGGATCAGGTCGTCGCCCGATTGCAGGGAGAGATGCAGATGCGGCGCCAGCCTCGGCTCCTCCGCCACCGCCTCGATCAATGTCGGGTCCGCCTCGATGCAGTCGATCGAGGAAATGCGCAGCCGCGCCAGTTCCGGCAGTTCGGCGAGCAGCAGCCGCGCCAAACTCCCCAGCGTCTCGCCGCCGGCAAGATCGCCGCCGTAAGAGGTGAGATCGACGCCGGTCAGCACGATCTCGCGCTTGCCGGATGCGACGAGCTCGCGCGCCGTCGCGACGATCTCGCGCGGCGGCGCCGAGCGCGACGGTCCGCGCCCGAACGGAATGACGCAAAAAGTGCAGCGGTGGTCGCAGCCGTTCTGCACGGCGAGAAAGCCGCGCGTGCCCTCGCTCGCGCCAAGCGCCTTTGGCGCGGCGAAGCCGGCCCCCGCCTGCGCGAACAGACTTTTGTCGCCATTGCCGACGACGCGCGTCACGCCTTCCATGGCCGAAAATTCCGCCGGCGCTATCGTCGCCGCGCAGCCGGTGACGATGATGCGCGCATCGGGGCGTTCGCGATGCAGGCGGCGGATGGCCTGGCGCGCCTGGCGCGTCGACTCCGCCGTGACGGCGCAGGTGTTGACGATGACGAGATTTTCTTCCCCCGCGCCGCGCGCCTCGCCCGCGAGCGCCTCCGATTCGACGATGTTGAGCCGACAGCCGAAGGTGATGGTGTCGACGGCGGACCCGCTCATGTCGCCAGCCTCTCGAAAATGGCGGGATCGAGCGTCGTTTCGAATTCGAATTCGACCGGCCCGGTCATGTGCGCGTGATCGTCGTCGCGCCAGTGAATGAGAAGATCGCCGCCGGGAAGTCTTATGTTGGCGCGACGCCCCGTGCGAAAACTTCGCGCCGCCGCGACGAGCGTGGCGCAAGCCGCCGAGCCGCAAGCTTTCGTGGCGCCGGTCCCGCGCTCCCAGACGCGCAGCAGGATTTCGTCATGGGGCAGAATTTGCGCGAAGGAGATGTTCGCGCGCTCGGGAAAGAGCGGATGACGCTCCAACACGGGACCGAGCTTTTCGAGATCGACCGCCCCGGCGTCGTCGACGAAGAACACCGCGTGCGGATTGCCCATGCCGACGGCGCAAAACCGCTCCGGCGCGCCCGCGACTTGCGGCTCCAGCGCGATATCGCTTGTGTCGCCAACATCGTGCGCCAGTGGAATCTCGGACCAGGCCAGACGCGGGCGGCCCATGTCGACGGTGAACAGCGTTTCGCCGGCGCGCCAGCTCTCGACGAGGCCGGCGTCGGTCTCGAGGCGCAGATGTTCCGGGCCGCCGTCGCGCGCCAGCGCCCAGGCGACGCAGCGCGTGCCGTTGCCGCAGGCCGCCGATAGCGAGCCGTCGATGTTGTAGATGCGCAGCGCGGCGTCGGCGCCGCCCGCGCAGGGGTCGTGCAGCGCCATCAATTGGTCGAATTTGAGTCCAGGCTGGAGGGCGATGGCGCGCGCTTCTTCGGGCGCCAGCACGATGTCCGAGCCGCGCAGATCCAGCACGAGGATTTCGTTGCCGATTCCGTTCATGCGCAGAATGGGACGCCGGGCGAGTTTGTGTGTCATGTCGCGGGTTTTACGATTTGGCCGTGTCAAGGATGGGCCGCTCCTGTATAGGAGAAGCGGCGGTCGCGCGCCAGAGTCGGGGCGGTCTTTGACAGTGGCGATTTTGCGCCATGTCCCTTCCGGCGGCGCGGCGGGGAGGCCAAAGAGGACGCAGCGATGAGTTTCTTCGACAAGCTTAAGGATTTTTCGGCGACGCTCGGCCGTCTCGCCGCCCGTTGGCGCGTGCTGGGCGCGCTGGCCCTGCTGATCGGCTTTGGCGTGCTATATCTACAAAAGAGGTTATCTCCCGCCTTGGCCCCGCCCGAGGTGACCGCCGGCAAGACCACGCCGGCCGAAAAAGCCCCGCCCGCCGAGAGCTTAGACGACAATAAGACCGGCGCCGCCGACAAAACCGAGCCGCCTGCTGGCGCCGAGACGCCAGTGGAAAGCGTCTCCGGCCAGATTGTCGACGTTCCCGCGCGCCCGGTTCTGGTGTTGAAGGGGCAGGCCAAATGGGACGACGCGGCCAAGACGCTGACCGATTCCCTCGCCAAGGTGACCGCGGCGGCGACCAAGGCCGGCCTCGCGCCGAACGGGCGCCCGCTCGCGGTCTTCACCGACACGGACGACAACGGCTTCCATTACGAGGCGATGCTGCCGATCGCCAAGGCGCCGGAGGGCAAGGTCAAGCTCGCTGATGGCGTCGATGTCGGCGCTTCGCCCGCCGGCAAGGCGTTGAAGTTCGAGCACCGCGGCTCCTACGACGANNTTTATCGAGGAATATTTGACGAACCTCACCAACGCCGAGGACGCCAATGTCGACGTGGACATCTATGTGTTCGTGAAGTAGCTGGCGCCGCCTTACCAAAGTTTCATCCCGCCGCCATTGGCGCGCAAGGGGCGATCCCCCATGTTTCCGGTCGTGGGCCAGCGCGCGGCGCTCTGGCTTGGCTGCTTTGGAGATGGCTTCCCATGACTAACTTCGCCTTTTGGCGTCATTCCCGTAACCCACGCGCGGCCCTGCTCGGCGCCGTCGCGGCCGTCGCGCTAGGCGCGTCCCTGTTTGGGCTCGCCCCCGCGCGCCCGGCTCTGGCCGAGGCGCCGCTCGCGCAGTTCGCGCCGGCTTCCGGCCCCGCCTCCTTCGCCGACGTCGTCGAGCGAGTTAAGGGCGCGGTCGTCGCGATCAAGGTCAAGGCGGTCGAAACCCCCAACAATGAGGGCGAAGAGGGTCCCGAGCTTTCGCCCGACGATCCGCTGTACGACTTCTTCAGGCGCTTTGGCCAGGGGCGGGGCGGGACGCCGCAGAAGCATATCACCCAATCGCAAGGCTCTGGCTTCATCATCAGCGCGGACGGCTATGTCGTGACCAATAATCACGTGGTCGATCACGCCAGCGAGGTCGAGGTCGTCCTCGACGGCGGCAAGACGCTGCCGGCGAAGATCATCGGAACCGATAAGCGCACCGACCTCGCCTTGCTCAAGATCAACGACGGCGGCAATCTGCCCTTCGTCACATGGTCGAATACGGCCCCGCGCGTCGGCGATTGGGTGATCGCGGTCGGCAATCCGTTTGGCCTTGGCGGAACGGTGACGGCGGGCATTGTGTCGGCGCGAGGCCGCGACATCGGCGCCGGGCCATACGACGACTTTTTGCAGATCGACGCGCCGGTCAACCGCGGTAACTCGGGCGGTCCGGCGTTCGACACGCATGGCGGCGTGATCGGCGTCAACACGGCGATTTATTCGCCGTCGGGCGGCTCGGTCGGCATCGGTTTCGCGATTCCGACGGAAGTCGCAAAGGACGTGGTCGAGGCGCTCAAGGAGAAGGGCTCCGTCTCGCGCGGCTGGATCGGCGTGCAGATCCAGGGCGTGACGCAGGACCTGGCCGACAGTCTCGGGCTGAAGTCGACCAAGGGCGCGCTGGTCGCCCAACCGGTCAAGGGCGGGCCGGCCGAAAGCGCGGGGCTCAAGGCTGGCGACGTCATCGTCGCCGTCGATGGCGAAAAGATCGACGCTCCGCGCGAACTGTCGCGCAAGATCGCGGCGGCGGGTCCGGGCAAGACCGTCGAACTGACCTATCTGCGAGGCGGGGTCGAAAAGACCGCGCGGGTTAAGCTTGGCGCGCTGCCGGCCGAAAAAGAGTTGCGCGCCGATCTCGGCGGAGTGGACAAGAGCAATGTGCTCGCCGGGCTCGGGTTGGAGGTTCAGCCCGCGGCGCAAGCGCGGCGCGGCGGCGGCGAGGGGCTTTACATCACCAACATCGACCCCGAGGGCGTGGCCGCGCAAAAGGGTCTGCGCCGCGGCGACGTGATCCTCGAAGTCGGCGGGCAGGCGGTCAACGATTCCGGCGATCTTTCCTCCGCGCTCGACGCCGCCCGCAGGGAAGGGCACAGATCCGTGCTGCTGCGGGTGAAGTCGGCGGAAGGCACCCGCTTCGTCGCGCTGCCAGTCGCGGCTTCATAACGCCCGTTCCGGCGCCAAACAACGGCCCTCGCCATGCGAGGGCCGTTTTTTCGCGATTGATGGCCGTGACAAGAGGGAGCCCGACGGCCTCGACGCCGTCGGCCGCCTTGCGTGTTCTTTACGCCTGCGTTTGTGCTAGAGAGATTCTTGTTCGCTCGCCGCGCGGCGGCGAAAGGACGCGGTTCTTGTAGCTTGCGGTGGACCCAATTCCCATGCCGCTTTTGACGCTTTACCGGCTCGCCACGATCGCGCTGACCCCTTGCGCGCGTCCGCTTCTCGCCTGGCGCGCCGGGCGGGGAAAGGAAGACCCTTCGCGGCTCGGCGAGCGGCTCGGTTTTCCCAGCCTGCCGCGCCCGGACGGCCAATTGGTCTGGCTGCATGGCGCGAGTTTGGGCGAGAGCCTGTCGCTGCTGCCGCTGATCGAGCGCTTTATCCAACGAGGGATCGAGGTTCTGGTCACCACCGGCACGCCAGGTTCGGCGCGGCTGCTCGGCGCGCGGCTGCCGGCGGGCGCGTTTCACCAATATCTGCCGCTGGACGCGCCGCGTTTCGTCGCGCGCTTTCTCGACCACTGGCGTCCCGATCTGGCGCTGTTCGCTGAATCGGAAATTTGGCCCAATTTCGTCGGCGCGGTCCACGCCCGCGGCGCGCCCTTGGTGTTGGTCAACGCGCGCATCTCCGAGGCTTCAGCCGAACGCTGGCGCGCCGCGCCGGGCGTCGGCGCCAAGCTCTTTGGCAAGATCGACCTCTGCCTCGCGCAAGACGCCGAAAACGCCGCGCGTTTTCTGGGTCTTGGCGCGCCCCGAGCGCAAGTCGCCGGCAATCTGAAATTTGACGTGCCGGCGCCGCCGGCCGATCCGCTAAAGCTCGCGGCTCTCCAGGGCGCGCTCGGCGCCCGCCCGGTTTTCGCGGCTGTCTCGACCCATCCGGGAGAGGAGAGCTTCGTGCTGGGCGCCCATCTCGATTTGGCGCGTGATTTCCCCGATCTTTTGACCATCGTCGCGCCGCGCGATCCCGCGCGCGGGGAGGAGATCGCGGGCCTCGCGCGAGAGCGCGGGCTGAGCGTCGGCTTGCGTTCGCTGGGCGATTTGCCAGGGCGCGAGACGCAAATCTACGTCGCCGACACGATTGGCGAACTGGGCCTGATTTTCCGAAGCGCGGGTGTCGTTTTCATGGGCCGGTCGCTGACGCCGGGCGGCGGCCATAACCCTATCGAACCGGCGAAATTCGGCTGCGCGATTCTGCATGGGCCGAGCGTGGGGGATTTCGCCGAAATTTACGCCGAATTGGACGCCGCCGGGTCCGCCGTCTCCGTCCTGGACGCGCCGGGACTGGCGCGCGCCGCGCGCGCTCTTCTGTCAAAGCCCGCGCGAATGCGCAAAATGGGCCGGGCCGGAGCGGAGACGGTGCGGCGAATGGGCGGCGCCTCGCTGGAGATCATGTCGGCCATCGAACCCTATTTGGCCCATATGGCCGGCGCACGTCGATGAGAGCCTGTCGCGAACATGCGCGCGCCTGATTTTTGGGGAACGCCGGCCGGCCCTGTCGCGAGCGCCCTCGCTCCCTTTGGGGCGCTTTATGGCGCGGCGGCGAGAGCGCGCCTCGTCCACCCCGCTCCGCGCGCAAATATTCCGACCATTGCGATTGGCGGGGTGACGCTGGGCGGGGATGGCAAGACCCCGACGGCGCTGGCGCTCGGCGCGATCCTGCTGGAACGGGGCGAGCGGCCCTTCTTTCTGTCGCGCGGCCATGGTCGCCGGAACGGGAGCGCCGGCCCTTTGGTCGTCGATCCGGCGCGCCGCGACGCGCGCGATGTCGGAGACGAAGCCCTGCTGTTGGCCCGGGTGGCGCCCACCATCGTCGGCGCCGACCGCGCGGCGTCCGCGCGCCTCGCGCAGACGCTCGGCGCCGGCGTGCTGATTCTGGACGACGGGCTACATAGCCGGCGCCTCGACCCGGATCTCGCCATTCTCGTCGTCGACGCGGATTATGGCGCTGGCAATGGCTTTTGTCCGCCCGCCGGGCCGCTGCGCGCGCCGCTGGCGGCGCAACTGGCGGCGGCCGACCGCGTTATCGTGATCGGCGAGGGCAGGGGATTGCGCCAACCGTTGACCAAGTCCGCGTTACGGGCGCGGCTCGCGCCCGACCCCGCCGTCGCGGCGCGCATCGCTGGCGCGCGAGTGTTCGCCTTCGCGGGGATTGGCCGGCCGGCGAAATTCGCCAAGACCTTAGACGAAATCGGCGCCGACGTGGCCGGGCTCCGCTGGTTTCCCGATCATCATTGCTATTCGCCGCGCGAACTGGCGGCGCTGGCGCGGGAGGCGGAGCGCCTTCGCGCCGTTCTCGTCACGACCGAAAAGGACGCCGCGCGGATCGGCACGAACGGTCTCGGGGTCGATCTCGAAATTTTGCCGATCACATTGCTGTTCGAGCAGCCCGAGGAGGTGGACAGCCTGCTCGCGGATTTTTTGGCGCGGGCGCGAACCGCGCGGCTATGAAGGCCGTTTGCCGGCGAGCTGCTTTAAGCGCGCCTCGGGGCTGCTATAGGCCTCCTGCCGGTCGACGTTCCAATACCGCAGCTCTTCGAGCGGGATGGGCTCGCCGGTCACCGCGCACCGCACGAAGACTCCCGCCTTGCGCACGCGGTAATCGCCGTCGCGATATTCGACCTCGGCCTCGACAGCCGGCTGGGGTTGTCGTTCGAATCGGTTCATGCGCAATCCGCCTGTGATGCTTCGAGCCAGTCGCTTAAGCGAAGAGATAATCGACGTCCTACGCATATTTCAATGGCTCTCTTAAAAGAGACAATACACCAGTCGCGGCGGGAATGGCCAGCGTCGCCGCGCAAGTGGCGCTCCCCGCATTGCGCCCACGCCCCGTTCCCTGTTATCGGGGCCTCTGACAATGGTAAAGGACAAGGCTGCGGGCGGATATGCTGACAATCTCGACGCGGCGGCGCCAGGCCGCTTTCATCTTCATTCTCATCACGGTCGCGCTGGACATGCTGGCGCTCGGCGTGATGATCCCCGTGCTGCCCAAGCTCATCACCGAATTCGAAGGCGGCGATATTTCGGGAGCGGCGGGCGTCGTCGGGATATTCGGCTTCTCCTGGGCCTTGATGCAATTTTTGTTTCAGCCCGTGCTCGGCGCCTTGTCCGACCGGTTCGGCCGCCGCCCGATCGTATTGGCCAGCAATTTCGGTCTTGGGCTCGACTATATTTTCATGGCGCTGGCGCCATCGCTGCCGTTTCTGTTTATCGGCCGGCTGATCTCCGGCGTCACCGCCGCGAGCTTCTCCACCGCCAGCGCCTATGTCGCCGACATAACGCCCGAGGAAAAGCGCGCCGGGCGTTACGGCATGCTTGGCGCGGCCTTCGGCTTTGGCTTCATTCTGGGACCGGCTATCGGCGGCGTGCTCGGCAATTACGGGTTGCGCCTGCCGTTTTACGCCGCGGCGGCGTTAAGCCTCGTCAATGCGCTTTACGGCTACTTCATCCTGCCGGAGTCGCTCTCCGAGGAAAAGCGCGCGCCAAGGATCGCCTGGCGCGGCGCCAATATTTTCGGCGCGCTGAAATTGCTGGGCGCCCAGCGAGAACTAGCCATGCTCGCGGGCGCGGTGTTCCTCTCCTATCTGGCTCATGAGTCGCTGCCGAGCCTGTTCGTGCCTACACCGATTACCGCTATCACTGGGACGCCAAGACCACCGGCTGGGCGCTCACCATCGTCGGCGTTTCGCAAACCATCGTCTCCGGCGGCCTTGTGAGGCCGGCGGTGGCGCGGCTGGGCGAACGCAAAACCCTCGTCGTGGCGCTGGCTTTCGGCGCGCTGGGCTTCGCGGTCTACGCCTTCGCGTCGAACGACTGGCTGTTTTTGTCGGCGCCGCCGCTGATCGCGTTGTGGGCGATGGCCAACCCCGCATTCCAGGGCCTCGCCACGCGCCTCAAGGGCGCCTCGGAGCAGGGCCGGCTGCAGGGCGCGCTCGCCAGCCTGCGCGGCGTTTCCGGCATGATCGGCCCGCTGCTGTTCACGCAGATTTTCGCCGCCAGCATCGGCGCGCGGATTTTTCCGGGCGCCAGTTATTTCCTCGCGGCGGCCTTGCTCGCGGTCAGTCTCCTTGTCGCGCTCGCGGCGACCAGAGCGTCTCAGACGGCGTTGCGATAGGCTTTTTTCGAGAACACGGTCAGGAAGATGATCCACACGTCGAACAGCAGCGACCAGTTGTCGATGTAATAGAGATCGTGCTCGACGCGTTGGCGGATTTTTTCCGGGCCGTCGATCTCGCCGCGCAGGCCGTTGACTTGCGCCCAGCCGGTGATGCCCGGCTTGACGTTATGTCGGCGCGCGTAAAGCGCGATCTTGCGTTCGAACAACTGGTCATGCACCAGCGCATGCGGACGCGGGCCGACGAGAGACATATCGCCGCGCAGCACGTTGATAAGCTGCGGCAGTTCATCCACATTGTAGCGGCGGATGAAGCGGCCGATGCGCGTGATGCGCGGATCTCGAACCTTCGCCTGGGCGATATCGCGTCCGTCCTCCATCGTCGTCATGGAGCGGAATTTGAAAATGCGGAACGCCTCCTGATTAAAGCCGTAACGGCGTTGCGTGAACAGCGCCGGACCGTTGCTGTCCAGACGAATGAGGGCCGCGACCAGCGCCAGCAGCGGCGACAGGAGCACCAGCGCCGCGACCGAAACGACGATATCGAACAGCCGCTTGACGATGACCTCGACCAGATTGAGCGGGTGGCCGCCGAGGCTCAGGCTGGAGATGGTCCCGATCTTGTCGATCCGCGCGTCGACGAAGCGATCGAGCACGCGCTCGGGACCGAGATGAATTTGCGCCGGCACGCGCAAAAAAGTCGTGACGCAACTGTCGATCACGTCCGTTTGCGACCACGGAACCAGAATGAACACATCGTCCGGCCGCAGCATGCGCGCCGTCGCGGCGGCCAAGGCGAGATCGTCGTCGATGGATTCGGCTTCTTCGCGCAAGCCGATGGCGGCAACGACGTTCATGCCGCTGGCCGAGGGCTGATAACGTTGAGTGAACGTTTTGATGCTCTCCTCGAAGCCGACAAGGACCACTCGCCGCGAGGCGACGCCCCCCGCGGCCGTGGCGCCCCGCGCGATATGCCGCAAGGCGAGACGGGTCGCATAGATCGCGACGTAGCCCGCCACATAGAACAACACCACGCCGGCGCGCGAGAATTCGCCGGTCGATTTGGTGAGGAAGCTAAACGCCAGCGCGATCAGGAAGCTGGTGCTCCAGACGGTGAACAACCGCCAGCCATTCGCGCGCGATGCGAGAAAATCAGGGATGCGATAGTCGCCGCGCGACGCGTTCGAAAGGACGAACAGCAGCGCGACGAGTGAGCAAAGACGCATGTTCGGAGGGATTAGACCGCTCCAGCCATGCGCGAAGCCGTGATAGAACGTCTCGGCGATCAAGGCCGCGCAGAGCACGACGAACAATTCGATCAGCGCCGCCGCCGCCGCCAAGAGGGCGCGCGCCAAGGCGGTGTTTCGGCGCGAGAGTTTCTCGCCCCACCCGCCGCGACGAAGCGGCGCCTTTTGAATCTGGGTATTTGGCGCGTCTTCGCCGGACGCTGGCTTTACCCGAACTCGATCGGCCGTGAGCGACAAGGAAGCCTCCAATTGACACAAGACCGTCTCGATTAGGAGCAGACCCGAAGGTTTGAGCGATCTTGTAGCCCAATGCAGCAAGACGGAGGCCCTCGCGGGCGAATAATGGTTAAGATTCAGCTAAGAACGAATGGATCGGCGGCGCTTGGAATGCGTCTCGCCGCGGCGTCGGAATCGATGTATTTGAGGTAAACGGATTTTTCTTGGGCGAGACGCGCAAGAATTGGGCCTTGGCCCAAATTCCCGCGGAGGATTTAGGCGCCTTCACAAAGGCGTCATCCTGGCTATAGACTATCCCAAGACATTCGTAAGGGGATTCCCGAGCAATGCGGGAGCGACCCCTTCTTGTCCAGATGAGAGGCGCGCGGCGTGACCGTTCCTTTTCGCAGCCAAAATGTCTCGCCGCAGGCGTGCCCGGCGCTCGTGCTCAACGCTGACTTTCGTCCGCTGAGCTACTATCCGCTGTCGCTGTGGGGCTGGCAGGACGCGATCAAGGCGGTCTTCCTCGACCGGGTCAACATCGTCTCCGAATACGACAAGGTGGTCAAAAGCCCATCCTTTGAAATGCGGCTGCCCTCCGTTGTGTCGCTCAAAGCCTATGTCCGGCCCACGCGCCACCCGGCCTTCACGCGCTTTAACGTGTTTTTGCGCGACCGTTTCACCTGCCAATATTGCGGCGAGCACGACGAACTGACCTTCGATCACGTCATTCCGCGCTCCAAGGGCGGCGCGACCACCTGGGAGAATGTCGTCGCGGCCTGCTCCCCCTGCAATCTGCGCAAAAGCGACCGGCTGCCCGTTGAGGCGCGCATGACGCCAGCGCAAAAGCCCTTCGCGCCGACGGTCGCCGACCTCCATCGCAACGGGCGGCTGTTTCCGCCCAATTATCTGCATGAGAGTTGGATGGATTATCTCTATTGGGATTCGGTGCTGGAGCCTTGATCGCGAATTTGCTGCGTCGAACTGTCGTTATGTCGTTCGGCTTCATCGTCGCGGCGAGCGCCGGCGCGCTGTTCCTGCCGCTCGCCGCGCTGTTCGATCCGATCGTGCGGGAGGTCGGCTTCGACACGGCGGCGTCCGGCTTATTCGCGGCGCTCGACGACGCGGGCGATCCGACGGCCGGCTTCGCGGCGCTTGGCTTTGTTTTCCGGTCGATATTGATCGCGGTATGCGCCCTGCCGTTGGCTGTCGCGGCGCTCATCGGCGAGATCGCCGGCGCGCGCAAATGGGTTTGGTATGTCGGCGTCAGCGGCTTTCTGGCCGCCGCCTCGCCATGGATCGCCCGGGCGACGCGAGGTCTCCCGCAGGCGCATCGGGCCAGCCCGCTGGAGCTTCGCATCGCGGCGCTGTTTTTCCTCACCGGCGCGGTGACCGGCTGGGTTTATTGGCTGATCGCGAGGCCCGGGCGAGGAGAGGGGCGGGTGTAGTCCGCCGGCGCATCCGTCAGCGCGACATCCCGCCAAAAATATTGCGCATCACCTCGCGGCTGATCTGCGTGCCGATCGAGCGCGCCGCCGATTGCAGAGCGGCGCGCGCGGCGAGTTCGCCCGCCGACATGCGCTTCGGGTTCGTGCGCGTGAACAATCCGCCGACCATGCCGCCGATCTTGCCGAGCATGCCGCCGGCCGCCGAGGCCTCCGTGGGCGCCGCTTCCGGAGCCGGGGCGCCGCCGGGCGTCGTCGTCGCTGGCGGCGGCGTCACGGGCTTCGCGCCGACGCTCTCCATGCGCGCGCCGGCGCGCTTTTGCAGCACTTCGAATGCGGATTCGCGGTCCATTGGCGTATCGTAAAGCCCATAAAGCGGGCTGTTCTCGATCGCCGCTTGGCGCTCCTCCGCCGTGATCGTCCCGACCCGCGCGTTCGGCGGCGCGATCAGCGCGCGGTCGACCATTTCGGGCGTCCCCTTGGCGTCGAGCATCGACACCAGCGCTTCGCCGACGCCAAGCTGCATGATCGCCTCGGCCGTGTCGAACTCCTTGTTCTGGCGAAAGGTCTCCGCCGCCGCCCGCACCGCCTTCTGGTCGCGCGGCGTGAAGGCGCGCAGCGCGTGCTGGATGCGGTTGCCGAGTTGGCCCAGCACCGTGTCCGGCACGTCGAGCGGATTCTGCGTGACGAAATAGACGCCGACGCCCTTGGAGCGAATCAACCGCACCACCTGCTCGATGGCCGTCAGAAGATTCTTGGGCGCGTCGGTGAACAGCAGATGCGCCTCGTCGAAGAAGAACACGAGTTTGGGCGTATCGAGATCGCCGACCTCGGGCAGATGCGCGAATAATTCCGTCAACATCCACAGCAGGAAGGTCGCGTAGAGACGCGGCGCGCGCATGAGCTTGTCGGCGGCGAGAATATTGATGTAGCCGCGGCCGGTCGCGTCCTTGGCGATGAAGTCTTGCAAGTCGAGCGCGGGCTCGCCGAGGAATTTGTCGCCGCCCTGATTCTCCAGCACCAGGAGCTGGCGCTGAATCGCCCCGATCGTGGCCGGCGCGACATTGCCGAACTTGGTTTGCACGTCGCTGGCGTTGTCCGCGACGAAGCCGAGCGCCGCGCGCAAATCCTTTAGGTCCAGCAGCAACAGGCCCTGTTCGTCGGCGACGCGGAACACGATGTTCAGCACGCCCTCCTGCGTATCGTTGAGGCCCAGCATGCGCGAGAGCAGCAGCGGCCCCAATTCCGCGACGGTGGCGCGCACGGGATGTCCTTGTCCGCCATAGATGTCCCAGAACACCACGGGAAATTTGTCCGGGGCATAGGTCAGCCCGAGATCCTTCGCGCGGGCGACGAAGGCGGGGCGGGAGTCGCCCGGCTGCGACAGGCCGGCGAGATCGCCCTTCACATCGGCGAGGAACACCGCCGTTCCGGCCTTGGAGAACCCTTCCGCGAGGCGTTGCAGCGAGACGGTCTTGCCGCCGCCGGTGGCGCCGGAAATCAGCCCGTGGCGATTGCCGAGCGGCAGCAGCAGATAACGATAGACTCGATCCCGCGCGGTCCCGCCGCTCGCCGCGACGAGAATTTTGCCCGGTGCGGCGTTGGGGTCGTCGGTCATGGCGCAAGGCTCCGTGAGAATCACGCGCGGCGGCGTGTGGCGCCGCATCATCGCAGAGGCGGCGTCCGCGCAAAAGAGCGTCGCGCGCTTGACGTCGGGGACCGCGCGGCCCAACAATAGAACCGTGTCGAGCGTTTTCGACCGTGGTGGGGGCCAGACCGCTCTGAGAACGCTTTGAAGACAATGGTTTATCTTTCAGCGTAAGGGTCGCGTCGATGGATCGCCNNGTCCGGGCCGTAAAGCCGCCGTCCCGGTCAAATCGAAGCGGTTGGCCCTGTCGGCGGACGAATCCTTCGACGGCGCCATCGGGCGCATTCTTGGCGACTGTCTCGATCACTTCGCGGTTAATATTCCGGCGTTGCGCCAGACCGGCGACGCGGAAGCGGTGCATCAACTGCGGGTCGCGTTGCGGCGCTTGCGCGCCTTCCTCGGATTGCTCAAGCGCGTCGTTCCGGCGAACCCGGAACTGGCGAACGCCGCGACGCGCGCGAGGATCATCGCCAGCGCGCTCGGCGAGGCGCGCGACTGGCATGTGCTTCGAGACGGTCTGGAGCGGGGGCCTCGCGAGTTTCTGCGGGAGGAGCCCGGTTTCTTCGCGCTGCTCGACGCGGTGGAACTGCGTCGTTTGCGCGCCCTGGAAGCCGCGCGCGCGATGATCGTCGCGCCGACGACGCAGCAGTTCGTGCGCGAGTTGCGCGGCCTTATTTCGCGCCGGGCGTGGCGCGAGGGATCGAGGGGGCTGGAGGGGAAGGGATCGGCGCGGGCTTTCGCCGCAAAAGCGCTGAATCGTCTGCACAAGCGCGCCGTCAAACGCTGCGAAGGGGTCGCCGACTTGGAGCCGGAGCAGCGGCATAAGGCCCGCATCGCGCTCAAGAAGGCGCGCTACGCGGCGGAGTTTTTCGAGAGCTTGTTTTGCCAGAAAGCCGCCCGGGCCTATTTGCGCGGCCTCGCGACTATCCAGGATCAACTCGGCGAGGACAATGATCGGCGGACGGCGGCCCGGTTGCTGAGCGAGATCACGGCGGAGGACGCCAGCAAGGAGACGTTGCGCGCCATCTGTTTTCTGCGCGGCTGGCGGGCGCAAGCGCAACAGCGTGGTCTCATCGCGATGGAAGAAAGCGAGAGACGTTTGCGCCGGCTCAAGCCGTTCTGGCGTTAGTCGCCGCGATATCCCAGTAGAGCACTCATTTTGCGCGCTCAGCCATGCGAGGCGGCGAGACACGCTGTGACATAAATGTCACGACGATGGAGAATCTTAGCGCAACGTCAGAGTAATAATTGTTTCATCGCACAACGCCGCTTAACCTTTCGCTGACGAATAGTGACTGCTCGAATCTCCTCCCGGCTTTTTGGCTGAACCGAAGCAATGCACGCTTGGCGCCGATGCTTGACCGCGCTCTCTCTCGCTATCGCGCTTATCATCGCGGGGCAGGGGAGGGTAAGTCACGCCCACGGTCTGACCTTCGGGGGCGTCTCGGCCAGCGAGAAGGCGGATTGCCGGGACCACGAGGGCGGCGTTCCGCCCGCCGAGCGCGGCCACGGAGCCGATTGCGGCCTTTGTCAGTTTTGCGGCGGGTTGCATGTGTTGGCGTCGCCGCCGCTGCTCATTCTTTCCAACCCGATTGAAACGCGCGCGGTCTTTGTCAAATCGCCGTGGCGGTATCCGTATCAGCCCGCGCAGGCCCAACGCGCGAGAGCCCCGCCGCTTTTCGGCTGAGTTCGCCAAACGCGCCCGCGCGGCGCGGCCCCCACCGTGTACGGAGTTTCATGCGCCGCTGATTCGCCACAAGCGAGCCGCGCGCCGTCCCGCCAAGCTTCGGCGGACAAGAGGTTCACCGATGACAGCAATTCGTTTCACCCGCGACGCTAGCCTTGGCTCGATCAGCGCGTTCGCTCTCTGTCTGGCGCTCGGCGCGCCTGTCGCGCTCGCGCAAGAAGTTCTGCCGACCATCGAGGTCGGCAGAAAGACCACCACTCCGTCGGCCGCCCGTTCCCCCGCCCCCGCGCCAAAGCCAAAGCCTAAGCCCGCGCCGGTCATCGCCCGGACAGAGCCAATACCGCACCCCGTCAACGCGCCGCTCGCCCAGCCGAAGGCGCCCGGCGAAGTAGCGTCGAGCTTGAGAGTTTACACCGAGAAGGAGGTCACGGACCGCATCTACGCGCAGCCCGGAGAAGCGTTGGAAATCGTTCCCGGCCTCGTCATCGCCCAGCACAGCGGCGCCGGCAAGGCCAACCAATATTTTCTGCGCGGCTTCGCGCTCGATCACGGCTACGATATTGGCCTGACGCTCGACGGCATGCCCATCAACCAGATGTCGCACGTCCACAGCAACGGCTATGCCGACGCCAATTTCCTGATGCCGGAACTGCTCAGCGACATGGTGGTCCGCAAGGGGCCCTATTACGCCGAGGAGGGCACCATCTTCTCGTCGGTGGGCTCGGTCCACATGCAATATGTCGACAAGCTGCGCGAAGGTTTCGTCAATGTGTCTGGCGGCAGTTTCGCTTATGCCGACGCGAAGGTCGCCAAATCATGGGCGCTGGGCGATGGCGAATTGCTCGCCGCGCTCGAGTGGAACAGCTACAACGGCCCGTGGGAGCGGCCCGACGAAGAGCGCAAGATCAACGGCGTCGCGCGCTGGAGCACGGGCACGCAGGAAAATGGCTTCTCCATCACCGGCATGGCCTATTCGAACCATTATTTCGCCACCGACCAGATTCCCTATACCGACGTCGCGTTAGGGCTGATGTCGCGTTGGGGCACGGAAGATCCAACCGACGGCGGCAACGCCTCGCGCTACAGCCTCTCGGCGCGCTGGAGCGAAACCAACAAGAACGATTGGTCGCGCGTCGAAGCCTTCTTCATTCACAACGACACGAATCTCTACGACGACTTCACCTATCAGCTCGCCAATCCTGTTACTGGCCTCGCCGCCGGGACGGGAACCGGTCTTGGCGATCAATCCCATCAGTTCGACCACCGCCAGCAATTTGGCTTCAACCTCCTGCATGGCTGGAAATATAATTTCCAGTCGGTGCCATTCGAAACGCGCGTCGGCCTGCAGTCGCTCAATGATTTCATCCACAACGGCAATGGCGATTCATTCCAGCGCCAGCAGTACGACTTCATTACCGACAACTGGCTGAAGGAGTCCTACCTCTCCCCTTGGACCGACACGACCCAGTTCTGGTTGCCTTGGCTGCGCACGACCGAGGGCTTGCGGCTCGATTGGGTGTTCGGCTCCGTGAACAATGTCATGAACCCCTTGCTGGCGCAGGGCTCATACCCGCCTCCCGGCACGCCGTATTATCTCGGCAGTTTCAACAATGGCCAATTGGGGCGCATCTTCACCAGTCCGAAGGTCGGTCTCGTGCTTGGTCCCTTCAACAACACCGAATATTTTCTGAACTTCGGCGAGGGGCTGCGGGCCGAGGACATCCGCGGCGCGACCAATCATTATACGACCGACGGCACCCAATACACCTATATTCCAAACGTCCAGTTGCTGACCAAGACGCGCGGCGCCGAAACCGGCTTCCGCTCCAAGCCGATCGAGGGGCTCGAAACGGGCCTCAGCTTGTTCTGGCAGGACTTCGACGCGGAACAGCAGTTCAATGCCGACAGCGGCACCAGCGTATATGGCCGTCCGGGACGACGCCTGGGCTTCGAATGGACAACTAAATATGCATACAACGACTGGGTGCGTTTCGACGGCGAAGTGACCGGAACTCACGCGCGGTTCAAGGGTTTCGATACGATAGAAGCTGTGAATTTCGCGACCTACCTCTCTGGCGGGCCCGGCAGCGATGGAGGCTTGTGGCCGTTGGGCCTTTTGGGCACGAAACCGGGCAACTATCTGACGCTCGCGCCGGTCTGGGTCGCCACTGGCGGCATTGAGTTCGGCGAGAAGACCGGCTGGTTCAGCAGGCTGAGCTATCGCTATTTCGGCGCGCGTCCGCTGACCGAGGATGGCCAAATCCAGTCTCCGGCCACCGGCACGTTGAACGCGCGCGTCGGCTATCGCTTCACCAATGGCTGGAAGATTGTGCTGGACGGCTTCAACATCGCGAATTCCCGCTCCGACATGATCGACTATGCGGCCAATGTCTTCGGCAGGCAGGATTTTGCGTTGTTCCCAGGCTATACGGGCGGCAGCAGCCTTGGCATCGCGCAACGCGTGTTCAAACCGATCGATCCGCCGGCGTTCCGCATCACCATCTCCGGACCGCTGTCGTTCGATGGGACGCCGACTTCGCTGCCGTTCGCGGACGACGTTCATCATTAATGAATGCGCGGACAGCCCAAGCGGCGCGGGGCGCGCCGACTTCAGGCAAGAAACATTCGGCGGGAGCGGCGGCGAAGCCGCTCCCTTTGTCTCTTACGTCGCCTGGATTCCATCGCCCTTAATGCGTCCCAGCAGCCCATTGGGCACGCGCGGCGTTGGCAGGATGTAGCGGCCGCGTTCGCGCACCATTTTGGTCGCGGCGGCGAAATCCAGCTTGCCCGAGCCGAGCAGAGGAAGGCTCTCGACGATCATCACCTCGGCCGGAATCATCAGATCGGCGGCGCCCTTGGCCTTGGCGAAGCTTTGAAAATCGGCGCGCGTCGCCCAGGATTCCTGCGTGACCAGCACGATGCGCTCGCCCTTGCGCGGGTCGACCTCGGTCGTCGCCGCGCTTAGCGACTTGGGCCACAGTTCCGCGGCGAGGGCCTCGACGGCGGCGAGCGAGACCATCTCGCCGCCGATCTTGGCGAAACGCTTGGCCCGGCCCTTGATCGACACGAAGCCATGCTCGTCGATCGCGACAATGTCGCCGGTGTCGTGCCAGCCGTCCTTGGGCGGCTCCAGCACGCCGGGATTTTCGGCCCGAAGATAGCCGAGCATGACATTCGGCCCGCGCACGAAGAGCCTGCCGCCGCCGTCGATTCCCGCGACCGGCTCGAGCCGGCTTTCGACGCCCGGCATCAGCCGTCCGACCGTCCCGAATTTGTTGAACATCGGCGTGTTCAGCGCCAGCACCGGGGCCGTTTCGGTGACGCCATATCCCTCCAGAATGCGCACGCCGAATTTCTCGCTCCAAACCGCGCGCGTTCCTTCCTTGACCGGCTCCGCGCCGGCGACGACATAGCGGATCGAACGGAAGTCATAGGCGTTGGCGGAGCGCGCATAGCCGGCGAGGAAAGTGTCGGTGCCGAACAATATCGTGGCGTTGGAGGCGTAAACCAGCTCCGGCACGATGCGATAATGCAGCGGGGAAGGGTAAAGATAGATCGGCACGCCGGAGACGAGCGGCAGAACGAAGCCGACCGTCAGCCCGAAACAATGGAAGATCGGCAGCACGTTGAACACTTTGTCCTCGCGCCCGAAGTCGATGCGCGCCGCCGCCTGAGCCGCGTTGGTCAGCATGTTCTTGTGCGAAAGCGCGACGCCCTTGGGCGTGCCTTCGGAGCCCGAGGTGAACAGGATCGCCGCCATGTCGGTCGGAAGGCGCCGGGCCAGCGGCCGCTTATGCGTCAGCAGCGCGCGCAACTTGTCCTTTTGCGTCACGCTATCGCGCAAATCCTCCAGATAAATCAGCTCCACATCCGATTCGAGCGCGGCGACGAGTTTTTCCAGCCGGCCTTTTTCGATGAAGGCGCGCGAGGTGACGACGCTCTGCACCCGTGCGGCTTTGAGGCCCGCGAGAATATTGGTCGCGCCGGCGGTGAAATTGAGCATCGCCGGCACGCAGCCGGCCGAATACAAGGCCAGCAGCGCCACGCCCGCGCCATTGGCGTTGGGAACGAGGAGGCCGACCGCTTCTCCGGGGGCGACCAGGGGCGAGAGCTTTTCCGCCAGCACCCGCGCGCCGATCAGCAATTTGCGATAGCTCAGCTTGCCGCCCACCGGATCTTGCAGCGCGATGCGGGCATAGCCATGCTCGCGCGCGGCGTCCACCACCGCCTTGAACAAAGTGCGATCGGCATTGGTCGTGCGGAAGACGAGGTCCGACATGATCTGATACAGCGCCGAGCCGGCGGCGTGCCGCCGCGCCTTGCCCTTCAGTTTCTCGTCGACGGCGAGCGACGCCGGCTCCAGCACGGTCAGCGTGAACTTNNCGCCCTTCGGGAAAGATCACCAGACTGTCCCCGCCCTTGACGGCGTTGACCAGCGTGCGCGTCCCCATGGGTTTGGTCGGGTCGAGCGGCACCGCGCGGGTGAGCTTCAAGAAGGGCTTCACCCACCACGCCTTGGCGATCGCGCTGTCGATGGCGAAGATCGGCTCCACCGGCAAAATCGACAGCGCCAGCGCCGCGTCGAGAAAGCTGACATGGTTGAGCGCGATGATCGGATTCGCGCCCGCCTTTTCGAGATTCTCCAAGCCCTTTACTTCGAGCCGGTAAACCGCGCGAAAGAAGATCGACAATATGTCCTGAAACGGCGAGACGACCACCGCCTTGACGATCCAGACCGACGAAACGAGCCCGATCGCGCCGACGCCGACGAACAGCGACCAGACCGGCACGCCCTTGGCTTGCAGGGCCGCGACGACGATCCCTCCCGCGACCATGAAGGCGGCGTTGAGCACGTTGACGGCGGCGATGATGCGCGCGCGTTCCGCCGGCGCTGAAAACGCCTGAAGCGCGGCGAAGGAGGGCACGACGATCAACCCGCCGGCCATCGACAGCAAGGCGAGGTCGATGGCGGCCCGCCACGCGCCGGGCTGGGCGAAATACGCGGCCGGCTCAAGCAGCGCGGCGTCCGGCGTCGCATCGCGCAAAGCGAGGAAAACGCCGAGATCGATCGAGACGAGGCCGACGATCGCGGCGCCGACGGCGGCGGGCAGCAATACGATCTTGCCATGCAGCAAGAAAGCCGACAGGCCGGAGCCGACGCCAATTGCGATGGCGAAGACGGCGAGATGAATCGTCACCACTTGGTCCGCGCCATGCAAAGTCTGCGTGACGAGCGAGGGCAGCAGCGACATCACGACAGCGCCGATCAGCCAAAAAATACTGGTGACGACGCCGAGGCGCCACAATTTCGTTTCGCGCCAAAGCTCGCGCAGCAGCACTAAGGTCGAGCGGATTATATTGGGGTCGATGCGCAGTTCCGGCGCCGCGCGCGCCGTCGCGGGAATGAACCAGGCGGCGGCGTAGCTCGCGAGCGCGAAGCCCATCATTCCGCCCGCCAGCACCTTGAGGTCGCCGCCGCCTTCCATCGCTAAGCCGCCGGCGATCGTGCCGGCGAGGATGGCGAGAAAGGTCGCGGCCTCCACGAGGGCGTTGCCGGAGGGCAGTTCCTCCCGCGCGAGGCAATCGGGCAAGATGCCGTATTTGACGGGCGCGAATAGCGCGCCGAGCGCGCCGAACAGAAACAGCGCGACAAACAAAAGCTCGACGGAGTTCATCCAGAAGCCGGCGACCGCGACGCCGGCGGCGGCGATTTCAACGAGCTTGATGCGTCGCGCGACGGTGGATTTGTCGAATTTATCGGCGAGTTGTCCGCCCAGCGCCGACAGCAGGAAATGCGGCGCCATCAGCACGACGCCGGCGAGCGTCACCAGCGAGGCGCCGGCCTCGCCGCCAATCCTGAACAGAATGAACAGCACCAGCGCGTTCTTCAAAAAATTATCGTTGAAGGCGGCGAAGAATTGGCACCAGAACAATGGCGCGAAACGGCGCGTGGCGAGCAGCGGCTGTGACATGGGTGAGACCCGTCGCGGGAGGCTTGGAAAAGACCGGCGATTTATGAACGATTCACTTTAAGGATCGGTTGCGCCGCCGGTCGGCTTGAGTTCGTTGCGAAAGATGTCACGGAGCTTTCGCGAAATCCATCAAGACGCTCTGTCTGGCGTCCTCTATCCGGTTGACCAGCTTGCCGGCTTTATCGTTGGGTCACAACTGTCTTGAACATTTGCCGACTCGCGCCTCCTTGGGCACGCTCGAGGCGCAGTTGAGAGAGTTCGTCGCGACGATGGCTCGCGGTCTGAGGGAAAATTGAGGCGCGCCGCCTTGTCACGCGGCTCGCGCCCTGAGATAGCAGAGCCGAGGATCGCTCGGGCGATCCACGATGGATCGCCATGACCGCTCTAATGCTTTTCATGGTCGCCGCTTGGGCGGGCGCTCAAAACGCGCTCGCCGGCGGCGGCTCCTTCCTGATCTTGCCGACGCTGATGTTCGCGGGGCTCGACGCGCGCGCGGCCAACATCACCTCCTGCGTCGCTTTGTTTCCGGCGCAGATCGCGACGGGTTGGACCGGACGGGCGCTCGCCGGCGGAACCAACGGGCTGTCGCTGCGGACGCTGTTCGCGCTGAGTATTGTCGGCGGCGCCATCGGCGCGGTGATTTTGCTGATCACGCCGGCCGTGATCTTCGCGCGCCTCGTGCCTTGGCTGGTGCTGTTCGCGACGCTGGTGTTCGCCTGGGGCAGCTTTTTTCGCAAGAATGGCGACGAGGCGAAGCACGTCGGGCCTTTCGGCGCCGGTTTGGCGCAGCTCTTGATCTCGATCTATGGCGGCTATTTTGGCGGCGGCATCGGCTTTCTGATGGTCGCGGCCCTGACCTTCGCGGGCCAAGGGGCGCGCGTCGCCAGCGCGACCAAGAACGTGCTTGCCGGCGTCATGAACGCCTCCGCCGTGTTGATTTTCCTGTTTTCGCCGGACTTGCACTGGCATGAGGCGCTGGCGACCTCGCTTGGCGCGATCATCGGCGGCGTGCTCGGCGCTCGCGCGCTGCATCACATCGACGAAAAATTGCTACGCGTCTTAGTGGTGACGATCGGCGCCGCGTTGACGATCGGGCTGTTCTATAAGGCTCCATGAGCGCGCTTCTTCAATGAGCTCAAACACTTTCGAGCCATCGCGAAGCGCGGTCAAGTCCGCCGCCAGCCCTACTCAATCCCCGCGTTGCGGTCGCGGATGTTCAAGGCGTCGCGAAAACGCTTTGAGATTTCGGCCGGATCGGTGACCGCGGGGACCGCCGCCGCGAGAGCGCCGCGCACCGTCGACGCTTCTTCCACCGTAAAGGCGAGCGGTCCCGCCATATGGGTGGCGTTGGGGAGCGTGGACAATATGGCGTTACGATTGGGATGGGTCTCGACCTCGACGAGCCCATCGGCGACCGGCTGGCCATCGATGCAGACGTAAGTGCCGATGACCTCGACCTTGCGGCCGTCCGACGTGTTTCTTATGAATACTCTTTGCATCTTCTTCATCCACCTCGCGTGACCCCTATCGCCAGCGCAAGCAATTTTGGCGCCCGCGAAGCGGCGGCATGACAATTGCCCCTTGCCGCCAAATCACGATGCGACTGTCGTCTTTCTCTCAAAAGGCGGCCTCGCGAACAACAGGGGCGATTCACATGCGACTGACCGAGGCATTTTCCGCGGCGACATTCGACGAGATCAAGGCCGCGCTCGACGGCGGCAAGCTTGAAATCTACTCGACAGGCCGGCCGCCGAGCGCGGATCACGCCGTGACTCGTAGCGCGCTGCTGGCGAGCCTCACTTTCGCCGCGCCGGCCCTCGCCGAGGGCGAGGCCGATGACAGGCTGACGCCGCTCTTCGCCGAGGAGTCCGTGAAGGCGGCCTCGACCGGAACGCCGGGCTTCGCTCGCGCCTACAAAGCCGACGGCGCGGTCGTCGCGGATTTTTCGGTCGGCCCCGCCGGGGGCGAGGTCAAACTCGCCGAAGTCTCGGCGACGGCGGACTACCCGGTCAGGGTCGTCTCCATCAAGATCGCGCTCCCCGCCGAAACGGTGGAATGGGCCAAGACGGAGGCGGGCCACGTCTATGTGACCAACTCCGACAATCCCTATCGCAAGCTCTCCGTTCGGGGCTGAACTGTCGGTTAACGGGAACCGCCGCTCGGTTTTTCGCTGTCACTTTAAGGGGATGGCAAGCATTGCAAGGCTAGTTTCGCCTCAATCGCAATCTTTGCCTTGGCCGACGGCGCGCACGGTTGGCGGAGAAATACAGCTTCGCGCCCGGATCTGGCGTCATGCTCAGCCAAACCCTGAAATTCGCGGCCGTCGCCGTTTTTTGCGCGATGATTCTCGCGCAAGTCGCGGTGAAGCCGTCGAACGGGACGAACGACGCCAAGGACGCCGCGCCGACGGAAGCCGCGGCCACGGCCCAACCGCGGGTCGAGGCCTTGGCGGCGACCTCGGCGCCGGTTTACGCGCCGGTCTCGGCGCTGGACGAATATCGCATTCCCGCCAACGCGCAGGGTCATTACGTGACCGACGTTTTCGTCAACGGACAAGCGCTGAAAATGGTGGTCGATACGGGCGCGACGATGGTCGCGCTCAGAAACGAGGACGCGGCGGCGTTGGGTGTTTTCCCATTGCCGTCGGATTTCACCATTGCGATCAACACGGCGAATGGGGTTGCTCACGCGGCGCCGGTGAAACTGCGTGAAGTCCAGATCGGCTCTATGCAGGTCTACGACGTGGACGCCATCGTGGCGGAGCGCGGCGTGATGAACATCAGCCTGCTCGGCATGACCTTTCTGTCGCGTCTGTCGAAAGTGGAAATGGCGTCGGGATCGCTATTGCTGCGCAGATAGGCTTCCCCGAGCCTCTTCTTCGGCTGTTATCTGATCGGTTCCGCGTAGGCTTGCGCCTCCGGAGGCAGTTGGGCTTCGACATCCTGATAGCGGCTGACGCGGCTGCCCATCATGTGCTCGAAGGCTTCGTGCACTTCGCTCACCGAGCGATCCTTCATCCTGCGGCCCAGGCGCTCATAAAATATCGTCTTGTTGGCCCTTGCTGGCCTTGGCAACAGCCGCGCGGCCGAGGCCTGTGGTTCGGCGTCCAATTTCGTCATGAAGCGCTCCGCGTCCTCGGGCCCGAGGAAATGAATGAGATAGGTTTCGCCGGCGGTGAGCGAGCGGCCCAGACGTTCGGAGATTTTGGCGCCGTCGTGCTTGAGCATCTCCGCCGCCAAAGCGGCGGAAAGATAGGGATCGTCGCGCAACTGCAGTATCTCGGCGCGCTTTCGCGGCGCGATCACCGGATGCTCGTCCTCGCCTTGGATCGCCTTCGCCTCCTCCTCGTGCCCATAACGCCAGCCGAAGGATTTCAGAGCCTTCAGCCAAGTCGACTCGACGAATTGGAATAATCCGCTGGCCGAGGATGTGCTCGCCTTGGCGCTCGACGCGAAACTCGACTCCTTGTCGGCGATGCTCATGAGCAAGGCCGGGTCCGAGCCGGTCGTCCGGGCGGCCTTCACGACGCGCTCGACGATCGAGCGCTGAACCCGCATCGCGCCGAAGCGCATCGTGCCGGGGCGGTCGCCTTGATCTCCCGGCGCCAGTCGCCGCGCCCAGGTGAGGGCCGCCTGATCGAGCGAGAAATCGGAGTCGAGCGGAAAACTGTCGTCCTGGGAGAGCGTCGGAGTCGGCGAAGGGGCGCGCGCGAGGCGGGGCGCCGACGGGGCGGGTTTCGCGACGTCCGCGCGCTCCCCCGTCGCCGCGATGACGAAAACGCCGGCAAGCAAGCCCGCGACGGACAGCGCGCGCGCCAAGGGCGGCAGCGCCGCCATCGCCCATTCGCCCGACCAGCGCGGGAGCGTGAATTTCAAGGAGGCGCGCCAATTACGCAAGGTCTCGAAGGGTGTCGCGTAAGTTCCCGGATAATCGGCGTCCAATAAACTCATGCGGGAGAGCCTTTGCTTCTCTGACGGAATGGATGCAAAAGCAATTTAGCGATAGGAAGCGGCTAAAAATCGACGGGGCGCGCCGCGCCGCGGCCTTAATTCGTGAGCGCGGCCATTCCTAGGCGTGAGCTGGAGAAATGCGGCGTTTGAGGCGTCCGCATCAACAGCGACGCTTTGGCCGTGTCACAAAAGCGCCATCAAGGCCGACGCGAACGCCGGGGTTTAGAACGGCGAGAGGCTCGAAATATTCGACATGGCGCCCATCATGCTGCGCACCAGATTGGATTCGGCGCCGGCGGTTGGCGTCTGGCGGGTGACAAAGTCGATCGGCTTGCCGTCTTCGAGACCATAATCGGCGATGCGCTTGACCTTTTTTTCCTTGTCGAAGTAGACCGCGACAACATGTTGGTCGGTGATCTTGGGCTGCATGAAGGCGAGGTCGCGTTCGGTGCGTTGGCTGACGTAATACCAGGCGTCGCCGCCAACCGTCGAGGTCGTCGACGGCGTGCCGAGCGTCTGAAGAACCTGCGGCGCGGGAGTGCCCGGCTTCACTTGCTCGACTCTGCGCTGATCGAACACGGCGCCGCGATTGATCACGCCGTCGTAGCCGAGACATCCCGAAAGCCCCACCGAGAGCAAAGCGGCGGCTCCGGTGAACGCCATACGCCGGGAAACAACACGCAAGACGGTCGCCGTCATTTTAGTCTCCGCTGTTTTAAAATTTAGACGACGCCAGACCTGACGCGCGTCGCCGGCAAATCTTCTTTAAAGCATGCGTATCCTTGGCGGATAGCGAAAGCAAGCTGTTCATCGGTCCGCTCGGCAAGACCAATCTCGCGCGAAGCTGGTTCGCGCGAACGTCATCGCTGGCGCTAAACAGCAAATGGCTTTAATTTATGGCGAAGCGGGGGCGAGAGGCCGGCGAAAAGCTCGCGGGTGAGTTCTCGTTCCGCGCCGGCTCGGAAAACGAGGATCGCGCGATGAATAAAGACGATGCTCACGAAGCTTGGCCGCTTCCCTTTTCGCGGCCCTTGCA
>PLZT01000210.1 GCA_003152255.1 Methylocystaceae bacterium
TCAATGGCGGCATCATCAACGCCTATGGCACCAACGCCCGGCTTGGCGCCGGCGACTGGATGGTGGTCGAGGCGGACGAGAGCGACGGCACTTTTCTAAAGCTTCCCGCCGACGTGGCCGTGGTCACCAACATCGATCCGGAACATCTCGATCATTTCCACACCTTCGACGCGATCAAGGACGCCTTTCTCAATTTCATCGAGAATCTGCCGTTCTACGGCTTCGCGGTGATGTGCCTCGATCATCCGACGGTGCAGGAGCTTGTCGGCCGCATCGAGGATCGCCGCGTCATAACCTATGGCGAAAACCCCCAGGCCGACGTGCGTTTGCTCGATGTGAATCTCGACGGGGGCGTCAGCCGCTTCAACGTGCTGCTGCGCGACCGCAAGACCGCTCAGGCGACCTATCTTGAAAATCTCGTGCTGCCGATGCCGGGCCATCACAACGCGCTGAACGCCACGGCGGCGATCACGGTCGCCTATCAGCTCGGCCTCTCGCCGGATCAAATTCGCAAGGCGCTGGCCGGCTTTGGCGGCGTCAAGCGGCGCTTCACCAAGACCGGCGAGTGGAACGGCGTGCAGATCTTCGACGATTACGGTCATCACCCCGTCGAGATCTCCGCCGTGCTGCGCGCCGCGCGCGCCTCGACCAAGGGCAAGGTCGTCGCGGTGATGCAGCCGCATCGCTTCACGCGGCTGCAATCGCTGTTCGATCAATTCGCGACCTGCTTCAACGACGCGGACGCGGTGATCATCGCCGATGTTTACGCGGCGGGAGAACAGAAGATCGAGGGCGTCGATCGCGACGCGCTGGTCGCGGCGATCAAGGCGCATGGCCATCGACGCGCCGCGGGCCTGCCGGCGCCCGAGGTGCTGCCGGCGATGATCCGCGAAATCGTCACGCCGGGCGATTACGTCGTGTTTCTTGGCGCCGGCAACATCACGCAATGGGCCTATGCGCTCCCCGAGCAACTCGCGTCGGGAGGCCCTGGCGCGTGAGCTTTCCGGACATCAGCGCCAAAATTCCATCAAACGCGCGCGGGTCGCTGCGCGCCAACGAGCCGCTCGCGCCCTACACCTGGTTTCGTGTCGGCGGGCCGGCGCAATTTTTGTTCATGCCGACGGACGAGGACGACCTCTGTTATTTTCTGAAAAACCTTCCGGGCGAAATTCCCGTCACGACAATCGGGCTCGGCTCCAATCTCATCGTGCGCGACGGCGGCGTCAAGGGCGTCGTCATCCGACTCTCCGCCAAGGGCTTTGGCGAAATCGCGATCCTCGACGATCACCGTCTGAGCGTCGGCGCCGCCGTTCCCGATATTAGGGCGGCGCGCGCGGCGGCCGAGGCCGGCGTCGACGGCCTCGCATTTTTTCGCGGCATTCCCGGGGCGATCGGCGGCGCCTTGCGCATGAACGCCGGCGCGCATGGCGGCGAAACCAAGGACGCGCTGCTCGAAGCGTATGGCGTCACGCGCTCCGGCGAACGACGGGTGTTCAGCAACGCGGACATGGGTTTTTCCTATCGCCACAGCTTGGCGCCCGAGGATGTGATCTTCACCCGCGCGGTCTTTCAAGGGAGGCCCGGCGATCCCGCGGCGATCCTTGGCGAGATGGAGCGGATTACGCAAGCGCGCGAGGCCTCGCAGCCGATCCGCGAGAAGACCGGCGGTTCGACCTTCAAGAACCCGCCGGGCCACAAGGCCTGGCAGTTGATCGACGCCGCCGGCTGTCGCGGGTTGGTCAAAGGCGATGCGCAGGTCAGCGAGATGCACTGCAACTTCCTGATCAATCGCGGCGCGGCCACCGCCGCCGACATCGAGGCCTTGGGCGAGGAGGTGCGCGCGCGCGTGCTCGCGCATAGCGGTGTCGAACTCTCCTGGGAAATCAAACGGATCGGGGAGCCCGCATGACCATCGCCGTCAATACGGAGCTTGGAACTTCGCGGGAGGACGCGGCGCGAAACCGCGATTTGCGCTTCCTCGCCAGCCCTTTGCTGGGCGTCGCGCTGATCGCCATCGCCATCGCCCAGCAGGCCAGCGGCCATATCGACTCGGATGTCTCCTGGTTCCTGACGCTCGCCGAAAAATTTCTCGACGGGCGGTTCTCGCCCGACGACATGGTCGATCCCAATCCGCCGATCGCCATTCTTTCGCTGATTCCGGCATTCCCGTTCGCGCGTCTTCTGCACGCGCCGGTGGAAGCCGTGCTCGTCGCGCTCGTCCTTGTCTTCGCTCTGCTGTCCATTGGACTGTGCGGCTATATTCTGCGTTTCGGCGCGTCGCGTAGCGCGCAAGATCGCGGGTTGCTGCTCAACGGCGCGATCTATTTGCTTCTGGTGACGCCGGCGCTGATCTTCGCGCAGCGCGAGCATCTCGCTTTGTTGGCGATGGCGCCGATGCTGGCGGGGCTCGCCGCCGGCCGCGGCAAAGATGGTCCGTCTCGCGTCGTCCGCCTGCTCGCGGGGCTCGGCTGCGCCATCGCGATCAGCTTCAAGCCGTTTTTCGCGCTCGCGGTCGCTCTGCCGGCCTTGGCCATCGCCTGGCGCGAACGCTCGATCCGCGTCTTCCTCACGCTGGAAATGCTGACCGCCGGCGCGGTCTCGGTTCTTCTCGCGCTCGCCGTCGTCTTCTTTTTCCCCGTCTATTCCGCTGGCGTCACCGCCTTTGGCCTCGACGTTTACGGCGTCGCGCATGAAAGCCTGATCAATTTCCTCGCCAAAACGCTCGCGCCTTATTATGTCGTCTGCGCGATCGGCCTTCTGATCCTCGCGCGCGGCGTTCCCAAGGGGATCGAGGCGCGGACCGCCTTCCTCGCGTCGCTTGGCTTTTTTCTGTGCTTCGTCCTGCAGCGGAAGGGTTGGATCAATCACGCCTATCCGGCGATGGCGCTGTTGTTCCTCGCCTGGTTGGCGTACGCGCTCGACCTCGCGCGCGAAGAACCTGGAGTCGCTCATCCGCTCGTTCGGTTCTTCTTCGTGCCGCTGCTGATCGCTTCGCCCTTTTGTTTTGGCGGAGGCGGCCAATGGGCCGACGCCGAAGAGCATCCAGGACTCCTCGCCGCGGCCGCCAGCCACGCGCCGCCGCGTCCGCGGGTGATCGCGCTGGCCTTCAACTGCGATGTCGGCCATCCGTTGACGCGGCGCCTGCATGGCCAGTGGGTCGGCCATCCCTGCTCGCTGTGGACGACGTCCTATGTCGATCAGTTGTTGAATAGCTCCCCGTCAGATCCCGCCTATCGCGCGCGTCTCGCCGAATACCGGCGGCGGGATCTGACGACTTTCGCGCGGGATGTCGAAGAGGGGCGGGCCGACGTCATTGTCGTGGAATCGCCGCGCCTGCGCGAGTGGTCCGCCAAGCAGCCCGAAATAGCCGGAGTTCTCGCGCCATTCGAAAAGACTGGCGACGCCGGCGACATCGAAGTGTGGACGCGCCGCGCGAATTGACGGATGGGGCGCGCCGCCGCCTCGCGAACAGGAATGAAACGATGAAACATGTCGCGGTGCTCATGGGCGGGCTCTCCGCCGAACGTCCTATTTCCCTGCGTTCCGGCGAAGCTTGCGCCAAGGCGCTGGAGGGCGAGGGATTCCGTGTCACCCGCGTCGACGTCGGCCCGGACGCGGCTGAACTGCTCGCGCGGCTGAAGCCCGATGTCGCCTTCAACGCGCTGCACGGGCGTTATGGCGAGGATGGCGTCATCCAGGGCGTCCTGGAGCTGTTGCGGATACCCTACACGCATTCCGGCGTCCTGGCCTCGGCCGCGGCGATGCACAAGCAGGTCGCCAAGACCATCATGGCGGCGGCGGGCGTGCCTGTTCCGCGCGGCCGCGTCGTGCATCGATTGGAGGCCGCCAAGGCCCATGCGCTGGCGCGGCCCTATGTGCTCAAGCCCGTGTCGGAGGGCTCCTCCTTCGGCGTGTTCATCGTCAAGGAGGATCAGGAGCATCCGCCCCAGGAACTGACGCGCGCCGANNGAAATTCGGGCGGCGGGCGGCGGTTGGTACGATTATGAGGCGAAATACGCAAAAGGCGGGTCGCAACACATACTTCCTGCAATTCTTAAACCGAATATTTACCAAAAAGTTCAAGAGTTGGCGCTCGAGGCTCACCGAGCTCTTGGATGCCGCGGCGTAAGCCGCGCGGATTTTCGATACGACGACCGCCCCGAAGGAACGGGCGAACTCGTCGTGTTGGAGGTCAATACGCAGCCCGGAATGACGGAGACCTCGCTCGTGCCAGAAATGGCGGCCCACGCAGGTTTTTCGTTCGGCGAGCTGGTCAGATGGATGGTGGAAGACGCTTCTCGAGATCGCTGAAAGAGCAGCTTCACACGCTGCTCTCGCCGGCTTTTCCGCATCCGGCGGAAGCGTTTGGCTCCGCGGTTTCGTTCGGCGCTCCTTATCAGACGCGCGCCGAATACCCAGAGAGCGCCGAGTCCGGCGTTTACGCCGGCGAAGTTCATCACGGCAAGCGCGGCTTTTTCGAGCGTCTCGCGGCCCTCGTCTCAAGGCCGGGGTTTGGAACCTTCGCGTTGATCGTCGTGCTCGCGGCCGCCGGCTGGACCGGCTTCGTCGATGGCGGCGGCTATCGCGAACTGGTGACGGAAGGCGGCGAGCCGCAAGACATTATCGCCCGCGCTCTCGGCTTTCCGATCAGCGCCGTCACGATCTCCGGCGAAAATCGGCTGCGTGAGGGCGAGATTCTGTCGGCGGCGCGCATCGACCCGCGGGGATCGTTGCTGTTTCTCGACGCGGTGGAGGTGCGCAACCGCCTGTTGCAACTGCCGCTGGTGAAATCCGCGCGCGTGCTCAAATTTTATCCCGATCGGCTGGTCATCGCCATTGAGGAGCGCGTGCCCGCCGCGCTTT
>PLZT01000339.1 GCA_003152255.1 Methylocystaceae bacterium
AGGCCGGGGGGTGTGAACGGTTACGGCGAGCGCATCGGAAGAAACCGCTTCGTCGCTCGCCAAGGCCCGCGATGAGCTCGCCGCCGCGATGGCGGAGATAGGCGAGCTCGAAAGCGCCAAAGCCCACGGGCCGAGGCTTATCGAGCCGTTGATCGAGGATCTCGAGGCGAAGATCGCCGCCGCGCGCGGGCAATATGCCGAAATGGAGCGGGACTTGCGATCTTGGGCGGACGTCGCCATTGCTGCGGCGAAAGAAATCACCGCCGAGGCGGAATATCTGAAACGCGCCATTGGTCTAACCGCCCCGGCGATGCAACCTCCTGCGCTTTGCGCCTTCGAAAGAGAGCAGCTCGCCGAACTTTTCGCGGCGCGCGAGACAATCCGTGCGACGCAAGATGAAGCGCGGCCGCTCGTCGTGGCGTCGCCGGCGGAGTCGCCGAAGAGTGAGAACGTATTTGAGCTCGAAAAGCGACAGCAAGAGCAGTGGGCTCGCGATCGAGAGAAGAACCGGCTCGCGCAAATCGAAGGCGACAAGCGCCGAGCGGACGAAGAGAGGGCACATGAGCGGGCGGAGCTAAAGCGGCGAAATGCTGCTCGCGAGGACCTCGCCCCGCCGCCGATTGCCGTCACCGGCGGCCGCAGCGCCGGCTAAACTGCCGTTCCTTCGCTCGCGCCAAAGGGCGCGGGCGCTCCCAAGCAAAGCGGAATTCTCGCCATGTCGCTCACAAAGACAATCACGCTTCCCTTCACGTTTCACACCAAAAACGGCGCGACATCCGCCCCGTTCATTCTCGACGCAAACAACAATCAGGTTGCGGGCCGCCTCGATGTCATCGAGCATCCGCCCGGCACTGCTTTGACGCTTCCCGCAGACGTCGCCGACGCGTTGCTTGCGCGATTCTGGAAGCAAGGTGCGGAGGAAGTCGGCGGTGAGGGCGTTGATATTGTCGCGTTGGCAGCGGCGTCGTGAGTTTAACGCTTTTTGGAGCAACCCCATGTCGCAGACGACCACTCTTTTCGATCCAGTCAAGAACGCCAGCGGCAAGCTGATCCACGAAATCACGCTGCGCGGGCCCGGCTACCTCGACTACATGCAAATTGGCCCTCCAGCCGTTCTTGTGACCTTCGAGAGCGGCGCCTGTCTCGTTCAAGAAATGCCGACGATCATCAATGCCTGGATCGAACGCCTCGCCGACGTTGGGCCTGACGTGCTCCAGCAATTGGGGCTCGCGGACACGCTCGCCTTGCGCGACGCATTGCTCGGCATGTTCCCCTTGCCTCACAAGAAACACACAGACGCGACCGAGGGACCGGCGCCGCACAATGTTTTCAACAGCGCGACCGCGCACTAAACGAAGGAGATCCCAATGGCGGAAACAAAGATCGTTCAACTCGCAAAACCAGTTGCTGTCAAAGGCAGACCAGTGATCACCCAGATCGAATTTCGCGAGCCGCTTTTTGGCGACGTAATGGATTTTGGCGAGCCAGAGACGCTAATCGGCTTGAACGAAGGCGCGGCCGGCTATTTTCAGGAAGACATTGGGATTATTCGGAAATATGCCGAGCGGCTGGGAGATATCGACCCGAACTTTCTTGCGATGCTGGGCCTGAGAGACACACTGGCAGTCAAGCGGACGATCATAAGTTTTTTCCGCGACGCGACCCGGGGGACGACGTCCGAGGAAGCGTCTTCGAGCGAGTCGCGCGAGAATGCGTCTTCCGCTACGGATTCGGAGTTTCAGCCGTCAAAGTTATGACGCTGCGCGAGGCGATTTTTTGGCTCACGCAGGCCCAAATTTACCACGAGAAAACCAAATAGGAGCACAAGATGGCCGGCGCGCGAACAATTGAAACGAAAGCGATTATTAGCGCATCCGACCAGACCGGGTCGACCTTTGCCGCTGTCGCGCAAAAGTTAAAACATATGGAAAACTCGGCTAAATCGGCGCAAAAGGGCCTCGCTGCCGCCAGCCGCATGGGTGCCGAGACTGCGGGCATATCCGCCAAGGCCAGCATGGCGGCCGGGGCCGCGCTTTCGAGCTCGGGCCTCTCAACATTCGTAATGGGAGCCGCCGGGGCGCTGGCTAGCGGGGCCGCCGCTCATGCGATGATCGAGGCCGGCAGCAAGCGCATTCACGAAGCCTTGAGAATGAGCGCGAGCGGCATGTCCTTGCGCGAAATTCAGGATGCGACGTTGGAAACCGCAAAGCTGGCGAAGGCGTTTCCGAGTGTGTCACAGGTTGACTTAATGCACATGCTGCGGAATGCGCGCACCATCGCCGGCGGCTTCGAAGAGGCGGCTGGCGTTATGCAAGAGATGACCAAGATTCGCGTGATAGCGCAAATGGCGCGTCCCGGCGCCGACGTGACCGAAGACCTTGACCAGCTTTTGAAGGGCATTGAAATTTCTGGCAAGACACAGAATCCGAAAGAATTCAAGGAATACATGGAAGGTATCGCCAAGGGGCTCAATACTTTCGGAGATACGCTTAAACCTTATCAATACTATGAAATGTTCAAATACGGCCGTCAGGCGACGCCGGGTCNNTGGCGCAGGAATTGGGCGGAAGCAGCTATGGCAAAGCGGTTTCGAGCTTCAACAGCGCGATCATTGGCGGCGTGATGAAACACGCCGCGTTCAAGGAATTCGTCGACCTCGGACTCGTCGGCGACAGCGACATCGAATACGCGAAAAAGACCCGCGAGGCTAAGGGCCTCAAGCCCGGCAGCCATATTGCGGGCTGGCAGCTTGCGCAGAGCGATCCGAATGAATGGGTGAAGCAATTTCTCCTGCCGGCGCTTGAGCGCAAGGGAATAACCGACAAGCAAGAAGTCCTCGCGCTGATTCCGCGCTTGTTTCAAAATCAATTGGCCGGCCAGATGGTCGGATTGCTCGCCACGCAACAATCGCGAATCAACAAAGACGCAGGCATGCTCGCGGGAGCGAAGGGCCTGGAAGCCGCCGGCCTGTTCCAGTCGAAAGACCCGTCGCTCGCCTGGGCGGGCCTGAAAAACGCCGGCGAAGGGCTCGCCGCGATGCTTGGCGAATCGTTTGGTAAAGCGCTGGCGCCGGCAATGAGTGAACTGGGGCAGGCCATCGCGGGCTATACCGCGAAAATCACCGCGACGGATCAAGAACGAGCGCGCCACCCCGGCCAGCAAACCACGTCGGGAAAGAACTTCAACCGTCTCATGAACAAAGTCTTTTTGGGAACGGACTCGGATAAGAACGTCGGCGATTTCACTCAAGACGAAAACGTAACGGGCAGCTTAAACGTGCTGCGCTCGCTGCATCCCCGCGAGCGCCTCCGGGCCGCGCGGGCGCGTTTTGCCGCGGCGAACGCCTCCGGAGGCGGCTGGAACCCGCTCGATCGCCTTATCGCCGGCGGCGAGTCCTCCATTGCCCTGAGCGAGATTGGAAGCGCGGCGCCGGACGCCCAGCGACTTCGAGAGTTAACATTTGCCCATCGGGCGAAACTCCGCGCGGAGGGCAGGCTCGGGCGCTTCAACGAATATCTCGATTCGACGCGGCCTTTCGATGAACGCGTCCAACGTGGCGCGCCATTGCTCGCGCCGGGGCTGCTCGCTTTCACGCCGGGCGGATACGGCGACATGTCTCAGGGGGTCGGCGTGCGGCGCGGCATGGCGCTTCCCGGCTGGATCGGATCGGGCGCGAGGCAACCAGGCGAAGGCCCCTCGGTCAAACTTGAAGGCTCCGCCGGCATTGACCTCAAAATCGAGGTTTCCGCCGACGCCGATTCTGTCGTGCGCAGGGTGGAACAAAGCATTTTCGCCAGCGGCAATCTGCGCGACGACACAGGCACGACGATGCGGCCGGGACCATGAGGTCGCGGCTCTGAAATCAACGCGCCGAGCCGAGGGCTCACATGGGGGTAAAATCAAATGAGCGAAGGGACACATTTCTCAGGGCTGGCGACGACCGCCGGCGAGGGGCTAAACCCTCTTTTCGGGCATGCGGACGAGGCGCTTATGCGCGCGATCAAAGCCGCGTGCGCGCCAGGCCGCTATGACTCGCGGGCGGCCGTGGCGGCCTCGGTTGCCTGCGCCGACGTGCGCCGCGCCGGTTGCAGCTTCGCCCGCCCATCCCGCGCATCCCACGCCGCTCGCGCAGACGAGCGCCAGGGACATAGGCGCGGATGAGGCGAAGCGCGTGCTGGCGTCGTTTTCACCACCGCCGGCGGCGCAACCTTTGGCCGCATCGCCGGCGCCGCTGTCGTGGGCGAGCGAATATGACCTGGGCGCGGCCGGGGCGCGGCGCTTGCTGGCGATGTGCGGCGGCGGCGGCGTGAGTGAAAGTCTGGGCGGCGCGGCGACGAGCACCAAAGGCCTCGACGTCGAATTCGATAAAGGAGCCGCCGAGGCGCGCCAGATTTTCGCGCTCGCCGGCCAGTTCAACGGCAAAGGCGCGCGGATCGACGCCGAACAACAAGCCGGCGCGGAGTGGGCGAGAAAATTGCTCGGCAAATAGCGCGGCGACGATAGGGCGCGATCCTTTTGACTTACGCGCCGGCTTGCCTTGGCGTAGAGACTGGCGACAGCCCCTCCGGTGGACGCCTCGGCGATGGGCGCGGCGCAAGACCGCCGCCTCGACCTGCTCGGCGACGGCGGGCGCGCTCGCCGGGCGCGTGTCGAGACCGCATGCCAGCCCAGCGCGGAACGGCCCCCCTTTTGATTTTTGATAAGTTGAGTGAAATCCCGGGCCGCTGCGACCCGTGGAGGGCGCCCCTCCCGGGAAGGACCCATTGGCGTAGAGGCAGCGAGCCAACGATGGCCCTCCGCCACTAGCTCGGCGAGCCCATATCGAGACCACCCGCGCCGCGCCGGCCATGGTCGACATCGCCGACGACGATTGGTCACTTGCGATCGACGGCATTTCAGCGGCGCGCATCTATCGCGTGCGGGGCGGCCCGCACGATGGGCGATGGTTCTAGGCTGTCCAGATCGGCCCTGGTCGCGTCCCGTTTAACAGCGGGACTGGTAACGCGGACGGCGGCCGCGAGGCGCGCGAGGC
>PLZT01000051.1 GCA_003152255.1 Methylocystaceae bacterium
TGGATCGCCGGCGAAAGCGGACAGCGCGAGCGCGCGGCGTCCGGCGCGCATTTCTTCAAGGACAGCGGCAAGGCGCTGATCGCCTGCGTCCTCGCCGACATTCTCTGGGACGAGACCCTTTCTCCTCGGGAGAAATCTCTAAAGCGCCTGCGGCAAGTTTTGATCACGCCCGAAGACGGGCTGCGCGAAGTCCTCCGGCGCATAAATGCGACTTCTTCTTCCGCCATGGCCCGCGATCTGGCCGGAACGTTGATGGGTCTCGTCAGTGAGACTTTTTCCGGCGTCTACGCCAACGCCGCGCGCGACACGCGCTGGCTGTCGACGCCGGCCTATGCCGATCTCGTCTCCGGCGACACCTTTACGGCCTGTGAGATTACCGGCGGCAAGCTGACTGTCTTCGTTCAAATCCCACTGAAAACCTTGCAGGCGACGCCCGCTCTCGGCCGCGTCATCATCGGCGCGCTGCTCAACGCCGCTTACGAGGCGGACGGCGCCGTGAAGGGCCGCGTCCTGTTCCTGCTCGATGAGGTCTCGCGTCTCGGCTACATGGCCGTGCTCGAACAGGCCCGCGACGCCGGCCGCAAATATGGCATTACCCTGCTGCTGCTCTATCAATCGCTCGGGCAGCTGGTCGAGCAATGGGGGCGCGAGGGCAAGCAGGCCTGGTACGACTCGACCTCCTGGCGACTGTTCGCCGCCATCCAGGACCCCGAAACCGCGCGCGAACTCTCAAGCATGTGCGGCGAGCATGGCGTCATGGCGATGAGTCTGGGCGATAGCGTCAACGCCTCGGGTCGTGTCGGCGGCGCCTACGCCTCCAACTCTTCCGGCCGTAGCGAAAACCGTTCGGAAATCCGCCGCGCCTTGATCAAGCCGGACGAACTGATCCAGGACGCCCGCGCCGACGAAGCTTTTGTCGTCCTGCGCGGCGCCAAACCCCTGCGTTGTGGACGGGCGATCTATTTTCGCCGGCCGGACATGCGCGGACAAGTCGAGGCGAGCCGGTTTCACAAAACCCCGGTCGGCGCATGAATGGCGACGGCGCGGGGGAAAGACTGCTCGGGCGCGTGTTTGGCGTCGTGGTCGCTCTCGCGCTGCTTGGCTGTCTGCTGTTGCTGTTTCGCGCCTATGCCGGCGTTGTCCTGATCGGCTGCGTCGGCGTCGCCGGCTGGCGGTTGTGGCGGGCGCAAGCCAAGGGCGTCGTTTTCCGCCCCGCGAACGCTCAAAGCGGGGCGCGCGTCCGGCCGCTGCCAGAGGTTCTCGCCGCACTCGACGCGCTGGTCGGCCTCGCCGATGTGAAGGCGGAAGTGAAGAAGCTGATCGATGTGCTGGAGGCCGATCGCGCGCGGCGCCGTCATGGGCTGGTCGCGGCGCCGCCCGCCCTGCACTGCGTCTTCCTCGGCAATCCCGGCACGGGAAAGACGACGGTCGCCCGGCTCATGGGCGAGATTCTCGCCGGGCTTGGGTTTTTGAAAAAAGGCCATCTCGTCGAAGTCGATCGTTCGAACCTCGTCGCCGGCTTCGTCGGTCAAACCGCTATTCTGACGCAGGGTGCCGTCGCGAGCGCCCTCGATGGCGTGCTGTTCATCGACGAAGCCTATGCGCTCGCCCCCGAGAACGCCGGCAATGATTTTGGCCGCGAAGCCATCGATACGCTCCTCAAGCTGATGGAGGACAATCGCGAGCGACTTTGCGTGATCGTCGCCGGCTACACCGGCGAGATGCGGCGGTTTCTGGACGCCAACCCCGGTCTCCGCTCGAGGTTTACGCGCACGATCCGTTTTGCCGATTACAGCGCCCATGAACTGGCGACGATCGCCAAAGGTCTCGCTGAGACGGGCGGCTTCGTATTGGACGCCTCGGCGCTCGATGCGCTCGATGACGCCTGCGCGGCGTTGCGCGCGGGCGCCGGGCCGCGGTTCGGCAACGGCCGCGCCGCGCGAACGCTCTGGGAGCGCACGAGAGAGGCGCAAAGCGCCCGCGTCATGCGGGCCGTATCGCGCGACAAGGCGGCGCTGACCACGATCTTGCCCGAGGATATCGCGGCGGCGGCGTTTCTGAGCCAGGTCTCGTGAGCAAAAGCCTCTTCGCCTTCCGGCTGCGTCGGTTCCTCGCGGCGGCGCCGAGCCTCTTCCGCCATGATGCGGTGTTTCGCTATGCGGTCATCGGCGGGGGGCTGGCGCTTCTCGCGCTGCTGAGCCGTTTCGATGACGCGCCCGCCCATGCTCCTGCCCCTGTTCCGGCTCCCGCGTCGGCGCTTCCGCCGGCCGCCCAAAGCCTCTCAGCGCCCGTTCCGCCGCCGGCGTCTCTCGGGACGGAATATGGCGCTCCGTTGCAACCACTCGAAGTGAAACGCGCGCCAGCGCCGGTATCGAACGATCCGCCGCACATTGCGCCCGGTCGCCGTCTTGACGAGTTGGGCGACGCGCCAAGTCATCCCACCACGCCCGAACGCTTCGGCGTCATCCCGCGCGCGTCTCCGGAGAAACAGTGATGCCCCTCCTGCCCCGCCTCGTCTTTCCGGTC
>PLZT01000371.1 GCA_003152255.1 Methylocystaceae bacterium
TGATGGAAAGCTTGCCCGGCCGAACCACGCCCGACGGCAGCAGCGACAATTTGTAGGTGACGCCGGCGATGACCAGCGTATGGCCGGCATTGTGGCCGCCCTGGAAGCGCACCACCACGTCGGCGCGCGCCGACAGCCAGTCGACAATCTTACCCTTGCCTTCGTCGCCCCATTGGGCGCCGATCACCGCCACATTCGCCATGGCCTTTTTGTCTTTTCCGTTAGCGCGCCATCCGGTCCGGCGGCGGCCGGACTGGCGCGAGGGATCCCGTTTCGCGCGGCGGGAGACTGACCCCGCGGCGCGACGAAACCGAACCCGTTCGCCAAAAAAAAGCCCCGGCGGTAACGCCAGGGCTCGTTACCACAATCTCTTAGCGCATGGCGTCCAAGCGGTAAAGACCGGCTTTCACGCTTTTGCGCGATGCTGGCGGAGTCGTTCCGCGTCGCGATGGGTTGGCGACACAATAATTAATGCCAGTATCACACGCTCGCTATATGCGGCGCGGCGACGTTTACGCTTGGCGTCATCTACCACGCAGGCGAGCTGGACAGAACATCCAAAGACAAAGCGCGATCATGCCCGGGTTGATCTTGGCTTCTTCAGATCGCTTATCCGCCGCGGCATTTGGCCACGGCCCGGTTCGCTGGAATCCGCCTTTGTTCGCGTTGTGTTGCTCCAACGTCCGTTCGCGGCGCAATGACGAAGCTCGCAAAGCGCAAGATCAGGCGCTGTTTGTCGCCCATTAATTGACATTTTTCAAATGTTGCTTGCGCCTCGGGATGGATTGTCGCATTATTAATTAATGGGCTGTGGCCATTCCAGATGTCCTTCCGCTCGGCCTATGTGTAAGAATCGCAAGGATATCCTGGAGAGATACGAAAATGGCAGTTCAGCGTTCGAGCGGCGAAATCATCAAGATGGTCGCCTGGCTTGTTGGTGCGGTCGCGGTGGTTTTCGGCCTGATTCACTTCGCCCCCATCATCTCGCACGGCGGCTGAACCGGCTTGGCGCGACCCTCCGCTTCCTCGCGATAGGCGACGGAGCGGTAGTCGTGGTGATGTTCGCGACTTTCATAGGCGTCGCCCAGCCGCGGTTTCCGAGGCGCCCAAGATTCCAACAACTCCATGCCGCTCATCGAGCCGTCCGCGGGACCCTTTCGGGGCCGGCGGCCGCGTGATGGGCGGCATATCTATATTTTCCCGGCTTATCCCCGGTGATAAGGATGTCCCGAGGCGATGGTCATGGCGCGGTAGATTTGCTCCGCCGCTAAAATGCGGACGATCTGATGCGGCAGAGTCATGGCGCCAAAGCTAAACACCGCCCGCGCCCGAGCGCGAAGACGTGGATCGAGCCCCTCCGCCCCACCGATCACAAACCATAGGATTTTGCGTCCGGCGTCTCGCTCGCGCGCGATGAAACGGGCGAAATCCAAACTGCTGGCGGCCTGTCCGCGTTCATCGAAGGCCGCGACCGTCGCCTCCGGCGTCAACACCGAAAGCAGCGCGTCGCCCTCCGAGGTGATTCGCGCCGCGATGTCTCGAACCGGACTTTCGTCGAGTTCACGCACATCGAGGCCATCGAGGCCCAGATTGCGCATCGTTCCGATTCGTTTGGCGTAGCGCGCGAAAAGCTCGCGCTCGGGACCGGACTTCATCCGCCCTATGCACAAAATCCCCAAGCGCATCTGGCGCGCCTCTCAAGCCAGACGCATCTCGCGCGGACGGTCGCCGCCCCACATCTTTTCCAGATTGTAGAACTGGCGCACCTCGGGACGGAAAATGTGGACGATTATGTCGCCCGCGTCCACCAGCACCCAGTCGCATTGCGGCAGACCTTCGACGCGCGGGGCGGAAACGCCCGCCGCCTTGCAGGCCTTGATAACCCGATCGGCGATGGCGCCGACATGCACCGTCGAGCGGCCCGTGGCGATGATCATCGTATCGGCGAGCGCGGTTTTGCCGGCCAGATCGATGGAAACGACTTCTTCACCCTTGGCTTCGTCGAGGCTGGAAAGAATTTTGTCGGCGAGACGATCGGCGCTCAACACCCCTGCCGCCGAGTTAGAGGCGGGCGCGTGGCTATTTTGTGAAAATGCGCTTGTTGTCAGCGTCGCTGTCCTCGTTATCGCGGGTTTACCCGCAAGGACAACATGGAGCGATTTGCTTCGGATTGCAACCGCATCCGACTGGAAAGATCGCCCAGTTTTTCGGCGCGCGAGACTTGGGGCGAGAATTGGGATGACACTTGGGACGAGGCTTTGCGAAAAAAAAAGCCCGGCGATTTCGCCGGGTTTAGGCAGTTAGGGCCCATCGAGAGGTGGGAGGAACCTCCAAGCCGTAACAAACGAATCTTAGTTGATTCGGCGCGAAAAGACTTGCACTTAATTTTATGAGACTGCCCGCGAGAGGTCCGAGACGCCAGCCGCAAGGCCGCGCCGAAGCTGAAGTCCCGCCGCGCTCGCGAAATAGTCGTAGAAATTCCAGCGACTTATAACGCGAGGCGGAGCATCCGCGCGCCGCGTGACGAAAATGTCACAGCGCGCGACTTTTTGCGCCGCCGCCGCCGTACAACGTCACGGTTAAGGCGTGAGTATGATTGATCCGACGGTTTGGCGGGCTTCCAGCGAGGCGTGCACCTTGGCCGCCTCCTCCAGCGGGAAGCTCGCGGCGACGTCCAGGTTCAAATGTCCGCGTTTTATCGCGCGCTCCAAATCCTCGGTCATATCCTCGTAAACGCGCCGGTCCGCGATATGAGTGAAAAGCGAGGGACGCGTGGCGTAAAGCGATCCCTTTTGCGCGAGAAGGCCGAGATCGAAGGCCGCCACTGGCCCCGACGCCGAGCCAAAGCTCACGAACATGCCGAATGGAGCGAGACAATCCAGCGATGCGGGAAAGGTCGCGGCGCCGACCCCGTCATAGACGACGTCGCACAGGCGTCCCTTGGTGATCTCCCGGACGCGCTGGACGAAATCCTCCTCGCGGTAGAGAATCACATGCTTGGCGCCGGCGTGATGAGCGATCTCGGCCTTCTCCCGGCTTCCCACCGTGGCCGTCACTTTCGCGCCGAGGGCGCTCGCCCACTGGCAAAGGAGTTGGCCGACGCCGCCAGCGCCAGCATGCACGAGCACGCGATGGCCTTTTTTCACGCGAAAAGTGCGGCGCAGGAGATATTGCGCGGTGAGGCCCTTCAGCATCATCACGGCGCCGGTCGCGTAGCTAAAGGATTTGGGCAGATGCACCAGCGACGCCGCCGAGATATTGCGCGCCTCGCTATAGCCGCCAAGCGCGCCGACATAGGCCACGCGGTCGCCCGGCTGAAACTCCTTGACGCCCTCGCCGACGGCGATCACCTCACCGGCCCCTTCGTGGCCGGGCACGAAAGGAAACTCGGCCGGGTAAGCGCCGGTGCGCCGGTAAACATCGATGTAATTCACGCCAATGGCGTGGTGGCGCAGTTGAACTTCGCCCGGACCGGGGGCTGGCAAGTCGATGTCTTCGAGCTGAAGAACCTCCGGGCCGCCGGGCCGATGCGCGCGAATGACCTTAACCATCGATTTTCTCCCCGTTCCGCCGCCAAAACGCGAACATAGCCGAAAACCGTCGCCAAATGACGGCGGCGCGACAAATAAACGCGCGAACCAACCCGCGCTCGCGCGGAAGCCGCCGCGGCGCTATATAGCCTTCAGGATGGAGTGACAGAGCTATGACGCAAGATCATGCAGGCGCGGCGCAAGCCGGACGCAAGACGCAAATTCTGGTGGCGGGGGCCGGCTCGACCGGCATCTCCGCGGCCCTTGCCTTCGCGCGCTCGGGATTGCGGGTCACGCTCGCGGGTCGTTTCCCGCCGCCGCTGCCGGGGCGCACCGTGGCGCTGTTCGAGTCCTCCGTGAGGTTTCTCGACGCGCTCGGAGCGCTGCCGCGCGTCAAGGAAAAAGCCTGTCCGATCGAAGCGATCCGCATGATCGACGACACCGGCCAGTTGCTGCCGACGCCCGACCTCACGCTGCGGGCGAGCGAGATCGACCTGCCGGCCTTGGGCGTCAACATCTCCAACGACGAACTGGTCGAGGCGCTGCTCGAGGTCGCCCGGGAGCGCGCGGCCTTCGAGATCGTCGACGCCGATATCGCCGATTATGTTTTTGACGGTGACGGAGCCGTGGCTCTGCTGGCCGACGGGCGCAAGATCGAGGCGGATTTCGTCGTCGCCGCCGACGGGCGGCAAAGCCGGGCGCGGGCGATCGCCGGGATCGACACGCAGGAATGGAGCTATCCACAAGTCGCGCTGACGATGCTGCTCTCGCATGAAGAGCCGCACGATAATATTTCGACCGAGTTTCACACGCGCTCCGGCCCCTTTACGCTGGTGCCGCTGCAAGGGCGGGAGGGCGCGCCGCACCGCTCGAGCCTCGTTTGGCTGATGAGCGTCGCCGACGCGAGCCGCCGTCTCGCGAAGCCGCGCGAGGAGCTCGAGTTCGAGTTGGAGGACCGCGCCCATGGACGTTTTGGCGCGATGAAGATCGAAGGCGGGATCGGACAGTTCCGCATGGGCGGGATGCGCGTCTCGCATCACGCCATCGGTCGCGTCGCCCTCGTGGGCGAGACCTGCCACGTGTTCCCGCCGATCGGCGCGCAAGGCCTGAACCTTAGTCTGCGCGACGTGGCGGATCTGGAGGATTGCCTCGCGAGCGTCGATCTGACCAATCCGCGCGAACTAGCGCCGGCGCTGGCGCGCTACGACCGCCACCGGCGCGCCGACATAGGGTTCCGCACGCTCGGCGTCGACATATTGAACCGCTCGCTGATCATTCCGCACCTGCCGGTCGATCTGATGCGCGGCGCGGGATTTTTGGCGATGACGGCGCTCGGACCGCTGCGCCGGGCGGTGATTCGCGAGGGGGTGCTGCCGCATTTCCTGCTCCCGAGGCTCATGCAGGGCAAGCCGCCACGCGCCGAGCGCTCGGGGCGGCGTTCTGTTCGGGCGCGGTAAAAACGGGACGCCATGCGAATGGGCGCCGGTTTGCGGGTTCCCATTTGCTCGTCGCTCCTATATGAGATGCCGCATCGCAATATTTGGCGTCCATGCCGCGTTCCGTTCGCGCCCCGTTAATTGGGGCAGTCGGAAACGGCGGCGGTCATCCCTTGAACAAGCATCGGCCTATCCATGAAGCTGCGCAACATCGCCATCATCGCCCACGTCGATCACGGCAAGACCACGCTCGTCGATCGTCTGCTCCAGCAGTCGGGCGCGTTCCGCGAGAACCAGCGCGTGGCCGAGCGCGTCATGGACAGCAACGACCTTGAAAAAGAGCGTGGCATCACGATCATGGCCAAGGCGACCTCGATCGCCTGGAAGGACACCCGCATCAATATCGTCGACACGCCCGGCCACGCGGATTTCGGCGGCGAGGTGGAGCGCATTCTGTCCATGGTCGACGGCGCCATCGTGCTGGTCGACGCCGCCGAGGGCCCCATGCCGCAGACCAAATTCGTGGTCGGCAAGGCGCTCAAGATCGGCCTAAGGCCCATCGTTTGCATCAATAAGGTCGACAAGCCGGACGCCCGCATCACCGAGGTGGTGAACGAGGTGTTCGATCTTTTCGCGGCGCTCGACGCCACCGACGAGCAGCTCGATTTCCCGATCATCTACGGTTCCGCCAAGCAGGGCTGGATGGCCGATGAGCCGACCGGCCCGCAGGATGGCATGGCGCCGCTGTTCGATCTCGTGGTCAAGCATGTGCCGCAGCCCAAGATCGAAGAAGGCGGTTTCCGTCTGCTCGGCACGCTGCTAGAGGCCAATCCCTATCTCGGCCGCATTGTCACCGGTCGGGTTTTCGCCGGCAGCGTGAAGCCCAACCAGCAGGTCAAGGTGCTCGACCGCGAGGGCAAGGTGGTCGAAAACGGCCGCATTTCCAAGATCTTGGCGTTTCGCGGCATCGAGCGCCAGCCGATCGAGGAGGCGGAGGCCGGCGATATCGTCGCCATCGCGGGCCTCGAAAAATTCAACGTCGCCGACACGCTTTGCGCGCTCGATGTGAACGAGCCGCTGCAGGCGCAGCCGATCGATCCGCCGACCCTGTCCATGACCTTCCTCGTCAATGATTCGCCGCTCGCCGGCACCGAGGGCGATAAGGTCACGAGCCGCATGATCCGCGCCCGCCTGTTCAAGGAGGGCGAGGGCAATGTCGCGCTGCGCATCGAGGACACCCCCGGCTCCGACGCCTTCGTCGTCTCGGGCCGCGGCGAATTGCAACTCGGCATTCTCATCGAAACCATGCGCCGCGAAGGCTTCGAACTCGGCGTCTCGCGTCCAAAGGTCGTCTTCAAGAAGGGCGAGGGCGACGAAATCCTGGAGCCTATCGAGGAAGTCATCATCGACGTTGACGAGGAGCATTCCGGCGTCGTCGTTCAGAAGATGAACGAGCGCAAGGCCGAGATGATCGAGATGCGCCCGTCCGGCGGCAATCGCCTACGGCTCGTTTTCCACGCGCCGACGCGCGGCCTCATCGGTTATCAGGGCGAATTGCTCACCGACACGCGCGGCACTGCGATCATGAACCGCCTGTTCTTCGAATATGCGCCGCACAAGGGCGACATTCAGGGCCGCCGCAACGGGGTGCTGATCTCCAACGACCAGGGCGAGGCCGTCGCCTACGCCATGTGGAAGCTGGAAGATCGCGGCCCGATGATGATCGAGCCGGGCTGCAAGGTCTACAAGGGCATGATCGTCGGCGAGCATACGCGCGACAATGATCTCGAAATCAACGTGCTCAAGGGCAAGCAGCTCACCAACATCCGCACGCAGTCCAAGGACGAGGCGGTGCGTCTGACGCCGCCGATCCAGATGACGCTGGAAAAGGCGCTTGCCTATATCGAGGACGACGAGCGCGTCGAGGTGACGCCGAAGTCGATCCGCCTGCGCAAGGTCTATCTTGACCCGAACGAGCGCAAGCGCGCGGAAAAGAGCGGCAAGGCGGCGGCGGTGGCTTGAGGATGAGGTTCCGCCCAACGCTGCCGAGAGGATGAGGAGCGGAGCCAGGGAGCTTGCCGGGGCCTCCGGGCCCCCTGGCGCAGCTTTCGATCGTCTACCGGTGGTCCCGACCAATATTTCCGGCGCCGCTCTCGCCGAGAGACGGCGAGAGCATATAGCCCAGAAAGCGCTGGGATTCGATCGCTTCGTAACCCAGCCGATTCCGCAATTTTTTTCGCAGCTTGCTCAGGTGGCTTTCCACCACGTTTTCTTCGATTGCGTCGTCGAACAGGCCGTAGACCGCATTGAATATTTGCGACTTGGTGAGTCGGCGGCCTTTGTTGCTGACGAAATATTCCAGCATGCGCCGTTCGCGGCGCGGCAGCGATAACGGCTCCCCTTTCACCCGGGGATCGCGGCCATCGAAGAACACCTGAATCGGGCCGGCCATCGCGATATCCTGGCGCGCCTCCGTCCGACGGCGAATGGCGTGCACGCGCGCGAGCAACTCTTTTATATGCACGGGCTTGCGCACCACGTCGTCGACGCCAGAACTAAACAGGCCGAGCGTTTGCTCCAGCGACACCGACTCGTTCAGCGCGATGACGGGCGCTTGCGAGCGCCGGCGAATGAGTTTTGGCAGTTCCTCGCGCTCCGCGCATTCGCCGATCAGAAAGGCTTCGACGGCTCGCAAGTCGCCCTCGATGGCTGAGTCCACCCAATCGATGAACTGTTCCCCGCCAAAGCCCGCGGAGGCGACGCCCTCCTGATGGAAACGGCATGCATATCCATTCGTCACGAGTTCTCTCTCGTCCACGATTATGAACATAGCTCGCCTCCTTGAAGGTGAATGTCGACGAAATATCCGCGTCGAATCGGCTTCAACTGAAAGTTAGTCGAAATAATTCCATGTAGTCAACCAATTAACGCCATCTTATATGTAAACACAACGTTGGAGACTTCGATTTTAAAACTGAGCCTAATTAATGGTTGCTCGCCTGTGTACTATTATCCCCGCTTTAGTGAACAGTCTGTGTCAACAACGCACAACCCCGAGTCGCGCCCGATCGACCTTCGTCAATCCCCGCGCTGAAAATGCTCGAACACCAACCGTGCGGTCGCCTTGTTGACGCCCGGCGTTTTCTCCAGATCCGAGAGCGCGGCGCCGGCGATCGCCTTGGCCGAGCCAAAGGCGAGCAGCAATGCGCGCTTGCGCGCCGGTCCGACGCCGGCGATCTCGTCGAGCGGATTGGTGGTGAAGGCCTTTTTGCGCTTGGCGCGATGCGTCCCTATCGCGAATCGATGCGCCTCGTCGCGCAGCCGTTGGACGAAGTAAAGCGCTGGATCATGCGGCGGCAGCCGAAACGGCTCGCGGCCTTCGACAAAGAAGGTCTCGCGGCCGGCGTTGCGGTCGGCGCCCTTGGCGATTCCCACGACGGCGACATTCGTCAGGCCCGACGCCGCGAGCGTGTCGCGCGCCACGTCGAACTGTCCGCGCCCGCCGTCGATCAGCACGAGATCCGGCTTCGACGGAAAGGCTTCCGCGTCGTTTTCGTTCTCGGTTTCCTTGGCGAGGCGCGTGAAACGACGTGTCAGAACCTGCCGCATCATCGCGTAATCGTCGCCGGGCGTAATCGCCTCGCCGGCGATGTTGAAGGTGCGATAATGCGCCTTCATGAATCCGGCCGGCCCCGCGACGATCATCGCGCCAATCGCCTGTGTCCCGCCGGTGTGGGAGTTGTCGTAGACTTCGACGCGACGCGGGGGGGTGGGCAGTCCGAACAACCCGCCGAGCGCCGCCAGCAGTTTCTCCTGGCTCGAATCCTCGGCCAGTTTGCGCCCGAGCGTCTGCCGCGCATTGGTCAGCGCATGTTCGACCAGTTCGCGCTTCTCGCCGCGCTGGGGCGTCAGCACCTCTATGCGCCGTTTCGCGCGAACATAAAGCGCGTCCTCCAAAATCTCGCGGTCCTCGATTTTATGCGATAGCAGAACCAGCGGCGCGGAAGGATGCTCGCCGTAAAATTGCGCCAGAAACGCCCCCAGCACCTCCTCTTCCGAAAGGCTCTGATCGGCGCGGGGAAAATAGGCGCGGTTGCCCCAGTTCTGAAAGGCGCGAAAAAAGAACGCCTCGATGCAAAAGCGCCCCGCGTCCTTGGCGATCGCGAAGACATCGGCCTCTTCGACAGAATGCGGATTGATTCCCTGCGCGCCCTGTATCGCCGACAGCGCGGAGATACGGTCGCGCAATCGCGCCGCGCGCTCGAACTCCAGTCGTTCCGCCGCCTGCGTCATCTCGGCGGCGAGCCGCTCGCGCACGCTCCGGCTCTTGCCGGTCAGAAAATCCTTGGCCTCGGCCACCAGCTCCTCGTAATCGCCGATCGAGATTTCGCCGGTGCAGGGGCCGGCGCAGCGTTTGATCTGATAGAGCAGGCAGGGCCGCGTGCGGTTCTCGTAAAAGGAATCGACGCAGGAGCGCAGAAGAAAGGCGCGCTGCAACGCGTTGAGCGCGCGATTGACCGCCCAGACGCTGGCGAAGGGACCGAAATAATCGCCCTTGCGCGCCCGCGCCCCGCGATGCTTGGTGATTTGCGGGGCGTCGTGATCCCGCGCGATCAGAATATAGGGGAAGGATTTGTCGTCGCGCATCAGCACGTTGAAGCGCGGCTTCAACTGCTTGATGAGATTGGACTCGAGCAACAGCGCGTCGGTCTCGGTCTCGACCGAGATGAACACCATGTCGGCCGTCGCGGCGATCATCCGCGCGATGCGGTTCACATGGCCGGCGAGGCGGGTGTAGCTCGCCACGCGCTTTCGCACATTCTTGGCCTTGCCGACATAGAGCACCTCGCCGTCGGCGGCGATCATCCGATAGACGCCGGGACCGTTGGGCGCGTTCTTCCAATGGCTCTTGATGAGCGCGACGCCGCGCTTGACGCTCTCGGGCGCGTCCAGCTCGGGCATAAGGTCGACGCCGGAACTCTCCTCCAGCGCGAAATCTTCGTCGTCCTCCGGGATGTCATCCTGAAGCGGGGCGTCGTCGGGCCGGTCGGGCGAAATCATGACGCAGATTTAGGCGCGCCGCGCTGCAATTGGAAGGGCGAGGCCGGCTACTCCGCCGCCCGCAACGCTTCCACCCGGCACGAGGCGGCGTCGAGGCTGCGCGTCACCGTCGCCAGCTCCTCGTCGTGGATGCCCTGGCGCAGCAGATGCTCGTAGGTGTTGCGGACATAGGCGGGATTGTCGCCGAAGGCGCCGCGCGCGCCGGAGACGAGGCGGGTGATTTCCTCGACCGGCAGGCGCCCGGCATATTGCGGATGCGCGCGGTCGACCACATAGGTTAGGGCCGAAACCTGAACGCCTTCCGAACACTCCACGGTCAGGTTCTTTTCCAGATAGACGGAGGTCACGAGTTCGCGCTCGCGCAAATAAGCCAGCGTCGCCTCGCGTTGGGCGGTGGCGACGCGGAAGGCGACGCCTTGGCAGGAGCCGCCGTGATCGAGCCCCAGCACCAGGCCCGGCCGCTCCGGCGTGCCGCGATGCACATGCGAGAAAATGCACAGCGAGCGATGATAGCCCTGCACATGGGCCAGCGCGCTCTCGATAAAGTCGAAACCCGGCCGCCACATCAGCGAGCCATAACCGAACACCCAGAAATCGCCGTCGCGCCGCTGGTTTTCGTGTCTCTCCCGCATCGAACCGTCGCCTCGCCTCTGGTTCCCGGCCGGCGAATTCGCCGCGCCGACGCAAAGGATATTCCGGCCGCCATGCTTTCCAATGCGTTAAAGGCCACGGCCCCTTAACCTTAGCGACTGCCCACAACATATTGGCCCGAAAAGCTTGCAATCGCCACCCTTTTGTGACGCTCATGCAATTATGAAGTTCCAACGCCTGCGCCTACTGGGCTTCAAGAGCTTTTGCGAAGCCACCGACTTCCTGATCGAGCCGGGTCTCACCGGCGTTGTCGGGCCGAACGGCTGCGGCAAATCGAATCTCGTCGAAGCCCTGCGCTGGGTCATGGGCGAAAATTCCTATAAGAACATGCGGGCGTCGGGGATGGACGACGTCATCTTCTCGGGCGGCGGTTCGCGCCCGGCGCGCAATCTCGCCGAAGTCGGGCTGGTGCTCGATAATTCCTCGCGCAGGGCGCCGGCGGTGTTCAACGATTCCGAGACGATCGAAGTCACCCGCCGTATAGAGCGCGAGCAGGGCTCGGTCTATCGCGTCAACGGCCGCGAGGTGCGCGCCCGCGACGTGCAATTGCTGTTCGCCGACGCCTCCACCGGCGCGCGCTCGCCGGCGCTGGTGCGTCAGGGCCAGATCGGCGAGATCATCTCGGCCAAGCCGCAGGCGCGGCGGCGCATTTTGGAGGAGGCGGCGGGCGTCGCCGGCCTGCATTCGCGCCGCCACGAGGCGGAGCTGCGCCTCACCGCCGCCTCGGAGAATCTGACCCGGCTGGAAGATGTGCTGAAGCAGGTCGACAGCCAGGCCGACAGTCTGCGCCGACAGGCGCGCCAAGCCGGGCGCTATCGCCAGATCGCCGCGCAAATCCGTCAGAACGAGGCGCTGGCGGCGTTGATCAATTATCGCGCCGCGAGCGGGCAGCTGGAGCAGGCGGAGCGCAAACTGGAGCAGGACGCCGAACTCGTCGCGGGGCGCACGCTGGAGCAGGCGCGAACGGCGCGCGAGCAGGCGATCGCCGCGCATGAGCTGCCGCCGCTGCGCGAGAAGGAGGCCGAGGCCGGCGCCGCGCTGCATCGGCTGATCGTCGCCCGCGACGCGCTCGACGGCGAGGAAAAGCGCGCCGGCGAGCGCATTCATGAATTGACCCGCCATATCGAGCAGTTCTCCCGCGATCTGGAGCGCGAACGGGCGCTGATCGATGACGCGGCCGAGGTGACGCAGCGTCTGGAGGAAGAGCGCGGCGAACTTTTAGGGGCCGACGCGGAAGCGCAAGAACGCGAGCGCGAGGCCCGCGAGACGGTCCAGCGGATCGAGGCGGCGCTGCACGCGACCGAGGCGGAGCTTGGGGGCGCTCAGGAGAGTCTCGCATCGGTGAACGCCCGCCGCAACGCCCTGGAAGCCGCGGTCGCCGAGGAGAACCGCCGCCACGCCCGCTTCGAGGCGGAACTCACCCGCGTCGAGACTGAATTCGCGCTGATCGCCAGCGAGGGCGGCGTCGCGCAGGAATTGGCGCGGCTCGAAGAAGCGTTGCAAATCGCCGACGAGGAAGCAGAGGCGGCCGACCTTGCCGCGCGAGAGCGCGAAGACGCCCATAAGGCGGCGCGTGAAGCCGAGGCCGCCGCGCGGGCGCCGCTGGAGGCCGCCGAGCGGCGCGCTCAGCGGTTGGAGACCGAAGTCCGCACGCTGGAAAAACTGCTGCAATCTGGTTCCGGTGGGCTTTGGGCGCCGGTGCTGGAGCAAATCGCTGTCGCCAAGGGTTACGAGACCGCCCTCGGCGCGGCGCTCGGCGACGATCTCGACGCCTCCGCCGAGACCTCCGCGCCGGCGCACTGGGCGCCGACCTCCGGCGATGGAGACCCCAAGCTCCCGCCCAATGTGCGGCCGTTGAGCGAATTGGTGGAAGCGCCTGCCGCGATGGCGCGCCGGCTCCGGCAGATCGGCGTCGTGCTGCGTGGCGAGGGGGCGAGTCTGCGCGCGCTGCTCGCGCCGGGCCAGCGGCTCGTCTCTAGGGAAGGGGATCTCTGGCGCTGGGACGGCTTCACCCAGGCCGCCGAAGCGCCGACCGCGGCCGCCCGCCGTCTCGTGGAAAAGAACCGGCTGGGCGATCTGCGTAAAGAGGCGCTCATCGCCAGGGCGCAGGCCGACGAAGCCGGCGAAACGGCGCAAATGGCGCGCGAGGCGGCGCGGGAAGCCGCCATGATGGAGAGCGAAGCGCGCGAGGGGCAACGGCGCGCGCGCGCGCATTTGGATGAAGCGAGAGCGCGCCACGGCGCCGCGGAACGCCGCTACGCGCAAATCGCCCAGCGGCTTTCGGCCTTGGAGGAAGCCAAGGCGCAAATCCTCGCCAACCGAGACGAGGCGGCGCAAAAACGCGACGCCGCTCTCAAGACGCTGGATGCGCTCGACGAGCCGGCTTTTCTCGCCGGCGCCCTGGAGAGCCTGCGCGCCAAGGCGATGACGGAACGGGCGCAAGCCGGCGAGGCCAGGGCGGCGCTGGCCGCTCTCGGCCACGAGGTCGCGGCGCGCGCGTCGCGTCGGTCCGCGATTTTGCGCGAGAGCGCCTCTTGGATGGAGCGCCGCGACAAGGCTCAGGACCGCATCGGCGAGCTCGAGGAGCGGCTTGACGCGGCGAAGGCGGAACAGGAGGAACTGGCCGAGGCGCCGCAAACCTTCGTGCATCAGCGCCGCGCGCTCATCGCGGCGATCGAGGCCGCCGAAGCCGATCGGCGCCAGGCCTCCGACGCGCGCGCGCTGGGCGAAACCCGCCTCGCCGAAAGCGACCGCGCCGCGAGAAGCGCGCTCGAGGCGATGAGCGCCGCCCGTGAGCAGAAGGCCCGCAGCGAGGCGCAATTGGAGGCGGCCCGTCAGCGCGCCGCCGATATTGATCGCGCGATCTCCCAGGAATTGGAGACGACTCCGCAAGAGCTGGTCGCGCTGGCCGGCGTCGCGCCGGGGACCGAGCTTCCGGAAAGTCTTGAAATCGAGCGCCGATTGGAAGCGCTGCGCGCCGACCGCGAGCGGCTGGGCGCCGTGAATCTGCGCGCCGAGGACGAACTCGCGGAGGTCGAGGCCGCGCAGGGAAAAATGTTCGCCGAGCGCGATGACCTCGCCGAGGCGATCAAGAAACTGCGCGCCGCCATCGCAAGCCTGAACAAGGAAGGGCGCGAAAGGCTGCTCGCCGCCTTCGACAAGGTGAACGCCCATTTCAAGGAGCTGTTCACGCTGCTGTTCGACGGCGGCACGGCGGAATTGCAACTCGTCGAAAGCGATGATCCCCTGGAAGCCGGCCTCGACATTCTCGCCCGCCCGCCCGGCAAGAAGCCGGTGACCATGACGTTGCTGTCCGGCGGCGAACAGGCGCTGACCGCGATGTCGCTCATCTTCGCGGTGTTCTTGACCAACCCTTCGCCGATCTGCGTGCTCGACGAGGTTGACGCGCCGCTCGACGACGCCAATGTCGAGCGCTTTTGCAATCTGCTCGACGCCATGAGCAAGAAGACCGACACGCGCTTCGTCGCCATCACCCACAACCCCATCACCATGGCGCGCATGGACCGGCTGTTCGGCGTCACGCAAGCCGAACGGGGCGTTTCGCAGCTCGTCTCGGTGGATCTGGCGCAGGCTGAAAGATTTTTGCTGGCGAGTTGAGAGCGGCGGATTGACGTTCGCGCAGGCTCGACGTTCCGGCGTCAACGCAAAACCTGCATGGTCGGCGCGCGGCTTTGGTGCACGGATATCGGCGTGGCGGCATTTTAAGGGTTGTAGTGCAGATATTTTCCGTGGCTATCACGGGGGTCTGTCGTGCCGTTCAAGTTTAATTCCAAGGGCCGTCAT
>PLZT01000417.1 GCA_003152255.1 Methylocystaceae bacterium
CCCGGTGAATAAGACGGGCTAGGTCCCTGCAAGCGGAGATGCGCTCATGTCAATCGGTCTCTTACTCACCATCCTCCTCATAATCTTTTTGCTCGGCGGCTTCAGCGGACGTTTTGGCGGCTATGGCTACGGCTACGGGCACGGCGGCGTCGGGGTGATCGGCCTCATACTGATCGTCATTGTCGTTCTTATGCTGCTTGGGCGGATCTGATCTGACGAGAGAAACGTCGGATGAGTCGTCTTCGTTTTCACGCGGAAGACCATTTCGTCGGCCGCATCGGCTGGTTGAGAGCAGCGGTGCTCGGGGCGAATGATGGGATTGTCTCGACCGCAAGCTTGATCGTTGGCGTTGCCGCAGCGGCGCAGAATGATGTCTTGATCGCTGGCGTGGCGGGACTAATGGCTGGCGCCATGTCGATGGCCGCTGACGAATATGTGCTAATGCCTGACTCTCGTTTCACGCTACTTGGGAGCACTGGGCTTCTCGGGAGCACTGGGCTTCTCTGCAATGTTGCGATATGCCGTCGCCGGCCAAGACAACGCTCTCGGCAGTTCCGTTGCAACACTCCCGACGAATTCCGACGCGGAGGCGGTGCTCCAGTTTGCTTTGATCGTGGGCGCTAGCGCGACACCAACGCCGACAATATAAATGATCACTAACAGGCCGATAATCGCGCGGATCGAGTCATCCTCCGCATCGCATTCAAGGCTACCAGCAACAGGACGGTGCCGATAGTGGCGCCGAAGATCGCGCCAATAATTCCGATCACGACGTCACCGACAGCCCTCGGACCAGACTGATGCTATAGGCGGAGGGGCGATCGCCCATAGGCTCGGAAACTACTTATTTCGGCATCCAGCGCGGCATCGGTAATCGCGGCAACGCCGAGCCGAGCTCCGTGACTGCTCATAACGGTATTGTCACGTTGGCGAATTTTACTTGTCAATAGGGGCGGTTTACCGCCGAGCGTCCGATACGAAATCAACGTCTTACGCGGGCGCCCACAGAGTCAAAACGACACCAAAATCGGTTATGCTCGGCCAACGTGACGATGCCCTCGCGTTCTCTAGCCATGTTGTTTATGACAATCTTTTGGTTCAGCCCGGCGTCGCATAAAGAGAGGCCGCCGGAAAAGCCAGCGGCCCAAGTCTGGGAGGAGTGCCCAAGGAGGAGTAGGACACCGCAGCAAGTCTACTCGGATGCACAAAAAAATCTCGTTCATATTTCGCGCTGCGGTAAGAATTAGAATGTGTGTGGCGGATATGCCACATGCGATTAATTTAAGGCGCATATCTGTAACGGCTTGCAATCATCGGCGCCCGGGCTCGCAATCATCGGCATGTCCGGCTCACGATAATTGCAACGGATGGAATGTGTCGGGCTCACGATCATTGCAACTGGGCTCATTTGCAATTGCGGCGGGCTCGCAATCATAAATTCCGGGCTCACTTTAACTCGCCTTGCGTCGCGACCGCGAGAGCAGCCGCGATGACGGGTCGAGCAGCGACCATGAGCCGTCGAGCCGGACGAACGGCGCGGCGAGCAGCTGAGATGACGGATCGACCAGCTGGGATGGCGGATCGAGCCGTGATCATGCCGACGCCACGGACAGCGATCATGCGCCGTCGAACAGCGGCCATGCGTCGTCGAGCCGGACGAACAGCGCGGCGAGCAGCTCGCCCGCGAAGGGCCGCGTCTCGATCGTCGAAGGGAGGGGCCTCGCAATGGCGCGAGGCGCGCGAGGTGCCGGTAACGGATAGGTAAGCTGGGCATGGCGGCGCGACATTATGGCGCGTGCGACACTGTGGCACGGAATCGATCGTCGAATGGGATAAAATCAGTTCGAATCGCTGGCAACCAAAAGGGGACCCGCGCCATGAAAACCGCCATCATCGCCCTCGCGTTTTCAACCCTGCTTTCATTCGCCGCCCTCGCCGCCGACGCAGGGTGCTGCAAGGCGTGCTGCCGTGGGCCAATGTGTCTCATGACCCATAATGCGGCCCACGATTGCCTCAAACACGCACCGTGTAAGTGACCCGCAATTTCTTCGCCACGCCGCTGTTCGTGGCCGCTCTGCTGATTGGCATGGGGTGCGCGGCCGTTGGAACATGCGCCGGGCTGGCGTGGACGATAGGCTGACAACGCGGGACGGCCAGAGCGCCTAGAGTGCGGGGAGCGCCCGCCGGATCATGAGCGCGGCACCTAGTCGAGCGGCTCGCCAAATAGGCCCAAGCCTAAGCGTTGCCAGTAGTGCGCTCCGCGAGTCGAGCGGGCCGCATAGATGGACGCGCGGGTGGCGAGATAGCTCGGCATTTGGAGCCGTGCGACGCGGCGCGGCGTCGAAATAGGCTCGGTCATCCGGCACCATGGGCAACGGCGTCGGGGCGCGCCCCGTGGTCGAGCTCGCCCGGGCCAAACGATCCGAGGTTTGGCACCATGCGCGCCGGGGCGCGGCGGCACCATGAGCTGTAATGGCTTGCAATCATCCGCGCACGGGCTCGCAATCATCGGCATGTCCGGCTCACGATAATTGCAACGGACGGAATGTGTCGGGCTCACGATCATTGCAACTGGGCTCATTTGCAATTGCGGCGGGCTCGCAATCATAAATTCCGGGCTCACTTTAATTGCAACTGGCGGCGTGGTTTGGCGGGCAGGAAAACGAGGAGTTTCTTGCCTTTTTGCAAGTGCCGCCAACGTGAGGCACCTGAGCCCGAAAACGAGGAAACAATCCCGTTCAATAAATCTACGTCTGTCTAGAATCTAAAAATGACGAGTTTCTTGCCAGAGAATGACGCCTGATTGCGCAATCCGTTGCGCAGTTTGTTCCGAAGCATCGAATGATTTGTCGCGTCCCAATCCTGCTCATTCCTCGGCTCGTGGCTAGCTATTTCAGTTGCAGAGAGCGTGAGCCGAGAATTTATGATTGCGAGCCCGCCGCAATTGCAAATGAGCCCAGTTGCAATGATCGTGAGCCCGACACATTCCGTCCGTTGCAATTATCGTGAGCCCGACATGCCGATGATTGCAAGCCGTTACAAATAGGCGCCAGCATGCAGGAACAGCCGGAGCTGATTGGCCGTCGCCATGGTGCAAGAGGTGCGATCCGCCGCCAGATGCGTCTTCCATGATTTGATGTGGTTTTCGACCTGTCCGCGCCGGCAGGAGCCATCCTCATAGAGCGCGCGCGGACTGCTTGTATCGAAACGGTGAGAGGATCGAAGCCTCGCACGCGGGGGGAATCTTCTGGCGGGGTCGGCTCGGACCCCTGCAAAGGCGATGGGTTGACCTTGGAGCGCAGTAAATTTTTGGCGCTTGTGGTCGGGATCGCCGCGCCTCGGCCGAAGCCAAGGCGCGGATGGCTTTAGATCGAGATCAGAACGCAATCCAGGTATAGAGGAACAGCGTGTTGTTGTCGGTCGCCGTGTGCGAGCGCCAACTGCTGCCGTTGTAATAGGTTCCAAGTCCGTCGAAATTGGTCGTTCCGCCATAGAGCTGAAGGTAATGCGTGTAGGACAGGCCGATCTTGGCGTTGGCCCACGGATAGAGGCCCGGACTGCCCTTGCTGAAGGGCAGATAGGCGATGTCGAAGATCAACCCCTTGCCGTCCGGCGAGCCATAGGCGGAGGGGCCGGACAGGCCCAGCAAGGCGTTGCCGTACAGCGTGCCGTCCGCCGTTCCGCGCACGCTGAAATAGCCGACCGTGCCGCTGATCGTGTGATCCCAGACATAGGCCGCCGAGGCTTTGAAGCTCGTCAAATAATTGACTGGATTCGACGAAGCGTTGCCGGTGACCGGCGGCAAGCCGAACGCATTGACGATCCCCAAGGCGTTGATCGCCTGGCCGGCGACGCCCTGCGCGTATGTCGCCTGGAGATTTTGCATCTCGCTGATGCGCGTGATTTTAAGCGTCAGCGCATGGACGTCATTAATGTATTGGTATTGCGCGTCGAAGCCGATGTCTCGGTATGAGTCGACGCCGTAGCCCATCACCCGGCCGGGCAGCACTTGCGGATAGAAGCCGAACGCGCCGATCATCAGCGTGTGATCGCCCCAACTGGGCTCCAACGCGACGCGCCAGTAAGGCGAGGCGCTTGCGAGCGAATTTGAGGGGCAGGCAATGCTATAGGGCTGGTTCGGCGGATAGTTCTGCGCCGCCCAGGCCTGCACATTCTGCACATAATCGGAATTATTGGCGCAAGGCTGGCCAATCGCGTTCAGCTCGCCCTTGGACAGATTATTATAGGCCGAAGCTTCTAGATAAAGCATGTCCTTGAGGAACACATAGGCGCCCGTGCCGACGCTGCGGCCGCCGAAACCGCTCTCGATCTGCGTTCCCGGCGGCGCGAAGGCGGGCGCCAGGGTCGAGGCGACATAGGGGAAGCCCCAGGCCGGCGTGGTGTTCCAGACGTCCTGGACGGTCGGACCATTGTTGACGTCGAGCCCGTAGAGCACGTCGATCCCGCCAATCTGCGTCGTGTCGGCGTAGCGAATATCGGTGTTGTCGAGATAAGTGTGCTGAGCCGCCTTGTCGTAGGTTCCCTGCACGAAGGCGCCGAGATTGCCGTAGATCTGGCCGCCATAGAACAGGCTCACCTGTTGCATGACGAAATTGTCGTTGACGTGGGCGACCGGGTAGCCGTCGGGGTTTGTCGGCGGCGAATCCTGTTGCACCTTGGTCTTGGTGAAGGTCGGCAGCAGCATGGCGGCGATCGGCGGCGCCTCTTCGATCGACATGCCGCCACCCATCGTATAGCCGCCGAGTTTGAAGCGGCGACCGAAGGGAGTGAGTTCCGGAAAGGCCGTGTGACAGGAGGCGCAGGGCTGGCCGGTCTGCCGGGCGAAGCTTGGTATGGCTTCGGCCGAATGGGGCGCGAACGCCAAGCCAAGCGTCGCCGCGCCCATGAGGCCCACGACGCCGAAGACGAGAAGCGCGGGAATATTCGATTCCCGCCCGTGGAAACTCGCATCGGTCATAGTGGCCTCCATTCTCTCATTTTCTTTTGCTGCCAATGACTTGTACAACAAACATGGTTAACGCCATCATAACGGATGGCCTTTGTTGTTTCAGCGATGCCCGCAGCGAAAGGGGCAAGGCTGGTCAAACCAGCTTCTCGCTTTTCGGCGAACATATCGCGTTCCTTCGCAAATGCGAAC